>DNNV01000300.1 GCA_003497505.1 Clostridiales bacterium
ATAGGCAAAAGCAAATCAACAGTATCAAAATATGAATCGGGAGAAATAGCTATAGATATTGCTACTCTCTATGACATAGCATCAGCATTGAATACCAGTATGGTTATTCTGACAGACTATCAGGAAAACAAAAAAGCCGACGTTGAACAAAGCCGCATATGGCAGGCAGATCAGCTGTACATGTACCATCAGAGCGGTGAAATAACCTACAGCTCCTTTATGCGCCTGAGAAAGGACGAAGCAAACAATAAAACAATTGCCACACTGTATTACAAGGTTGACAATCTGGATAACTTCCAGGATTGCGACTGCATATACCAGGGATATATGAGCCACCATGAAAACATACTGAATTTCAATCTTCAGAACTGCATGTATAATTCCGAATCCGTGCTGATTAACTTCTTTGTACCCATAAGGAAGACAGCAACAATATCCGGTCTCATAAGCGGGCTTGAGGACATCACACTGAGACCTTCAAGCCACAAGGTAGTTCTTTCAAAAACTCCTCTGTCCGACGATGAGCAAAAGGAACTTCTTAAACTGTCTAAGGATGTAATTAAAAGACTTAGAGACGAGCGCGTGTTCCGAGTCGATGATTAAAGCTTTGTAATATATTAAGACAACAAATGAGTAGATACTATCTGCTCATTTATAATGTGAAGAATATTAGATATTTTTACAGAAGAACCTTATGACCTTTTTTCGCTAAGGTTAATAATCTGCAATAACATCAGCCTTCTTTATCTTAAATATTGCAAGGCTCAGCAGGAATTTTACAATCTGGTCTATTGCCATGCAGTACCATATAAACATAATATCCAGCTTGAGCACGTATGCGAACAGCAGAGCCAGAGGCACTCTTACGGCCCATATACCTATGAACGAAATAATCATGGGTATATTTTTATGTCCGGCAGAGCGAATTGTTCCGTTTAGCACCTTGGACAAATTCTGAGGGACCTGTATGAATCCCATGACAATGAGATATTTTATGCCTATTGCCTTAATGTCGGGATTGTTCGTGCATAAATCCATGAAAATCCTCGGGAAAATAATTATAAGAAGCGATGAAAACATACTGATTGCCGCAGAGGTGGTAATCAGCTGCTTTGAATATATTTTTAAGAGAGGCCCGTCTTTTTTTCCTATTGCATAGGCAGTAAGTGATGTTGAAGCAATCCCAACGCCCACCGCAGGCATCTCCGACATCATCTCCGCCTGGAGACCAAGCTGGTATGCCGCAAAGGTAAGCTCGCCGTATGAGAGAATTATTTTGCTCATAATAATTGCTGAAAGCTGCCAGAACATTGTTTCAAATGCAGCAGGTATTCCTATGGCGTACACCTGCTTTACAAAGCTTAAGTCATTTTCGCCGTCAGTTGAAACCGTGCTGAACATTCCGTTCCTGCCGTTATATAAAAGATAAATCCCCATAAACGCCCCGCATGCCTGAGATATGAGAAGTGCAACAGCAGCACCTATTACCTCAAGCCTTGGAAAACCAAACTTACCGTAAATCAGTAAATAGCCCAAAGCCACATTTATAATATTCACAACCACAGCTACGTACATGGGAGTTTTCGTGTTGCCGCATGCCTGAAACGCAGCTGTCACCGCCGACATAATAAGCAGAAAGGGAGCAGTTAAAACAGCTATTTTCAAATAGTCTGAAGCAGCCTTAAGCGTATCCCTGCTGTCAGTAAAAAATTCCAGTATGCCAGGTGAAAAATAAAATAAGACAACGATTAAAACACCGGACAGTATAAGCCCGGTGACACATGTTTGCTCGAAGGTCTTCCTGCACCTTCCCATATTGCTTTCATCTCTGTTTTTTGCAATAACCACCGTGGCGCCTACTCCGATTCCCTTAAAAAGGCACCACAGTATGCCTGTTATTCTTGAGCATATTCCCTGTGCGGAAATCAGCATGGGTGACAGCCTTCCAACCATCGCGGCAGATATGAAGCCTGCAGACATCTGAAATATATTTTCCAGCATTACCGGAATAATCAGTAAAAAAATCTGCTTTCTTACTACCTTTGGGTCATAAACCTTCTCTGTCATATATTCCTCTTATTATATTAAGAATGTGATACCTTCATTGTACATCACAGCAATGTGTCTTTCAAGCAGATTGTAATATTTTTATTCAGGTTGAGCTCCCACAGAAACCAAAAGCTCCATCTTAAAGTATATTTAATTTTCATAATTATTTATAACGGTATTTCAAGTACCGAGTATCGATCTGACTGCTTCCTTGATTTCCTGATAACTGGTGCACCTGCATAAATTGGACTGCAGCCATTCCTCCGTTACATACTCGTCAGCATGCGGATGCTTCTCAGCCAAGGCGTGGCATACCATAAGAAATCCAGAGGTGCAGAACCCGCATTGAAATCCCCATTTTTCCACAAATGCCTTTTGTATTGGTGCATTGTCCAGCCCTTCTACAGTGGTGATTTTGTGCCCCATCATTTCTACCGTAAGAACGAGGCACGATTTTACAGGCCATCCGTCCACAATAACTGTACACGCTCCACAATCTCCGTTTTCACAACCCGGCTTTGCCCCGGTGAGATTAAGCTCTGTACGCAGGGTGTGCAGCAGGGTGTCTGACGGCTCTGCCACAACCTTTCTTTTTTCTCCGTTCACCTCAAGCTCTATTATGCTTGCCTCTGATATTTTAATCATTTTACTTTCTCCAGCATTCTTAATGTGTTTTTAAGTGTATTTTTCAAAACGAACCTTCTGTAGCCGGAAGAACCCTCTGTATCATCAAGGACGCTAATTTGTTGAAATCCGATTATTCTGTTAACCTTATCGTCATCGCTGAGGTTTTCGTCATTGATGCAATCTTCAATTTCCCGGGACCTGAACGGATGATCCGTCAACCCGCTGAAAGCTGCCTTTATATTATTGTCCTTTTTAACTGCTACTACTGTCAGCAGAGGATACGCTATTTTATCACTTTTTGTTTTCTTTACATGCACATAGGGCAAAGAGCAGTAGCAGCTGTCTGTCATTATTCCCGTCAATATTTCACCGGGCTGCAGCCTGAGCTTGTTATCAAATACCTGATTGATCTGCACCTCACGTTTTCCGCCTTTTCCGTATATAACAACCCTACTTTCACACACCATCAAAGGCAGCACCGTCTCCTTGTAAATTATTGTGCCGCAGATGTTTCCTCCTATGGTGAGCCTGCACTGCACCGTATGGTCGGCAATGCGTGCAGCAGTCTGCCCAAGAAGCGGAAACAATCCCGATTCTGATATCCGGCTGAGAGTTACAGCAGAGCCTATTATTAGCCTGCCGCCAACCATTTCAATTCCGCAGCATTCGGGTATTCCCTTCAAATCAATCACTGCATCCATGCGTATATTATTTGCCCGTGACATGGTTATTATCTCTGTTCCCCCTCCGTAATACATAGGAGTCTTACCTTGACTTGCGATATGACTATATAATTCGAATGCCTCCTGAAGCGTATCCGGCTTATAGTATTTAAACTTGAATGGTATCATCCTAAACTCCTGACCTTGTTCCAAATATATTCCGGTGTTATGGGAAGGCTGTCAATATCAGTCCCCACTGCCAGAGATATTGCATTTCCCAGTGCTCCGGGTATCCCTATTATTCCGTGCTCAGCAATTCCTCTTGCTCCGAAGGGTGCCGACAAATCCGGTGTTTCCACGAAATCCACAATATACTCCGGATTTTCACCGAAGCGCATCATTTTATACGTCCTGAAGCTTGTGCTCTTCATTACTCCTTCTTCACCGTACAGAAATTCCTCCCTGCTGCCTATGCCAAGCCCCATACTCATTCCGCCCATTATGAGTCCCTTTGCAGTCTTTGGGTTCAGTGTTCTGCCTGTGTCCATTACCGTCGCCGCCCTTACAAACCTGTATGTATAGTCTGTGCGATCAAATTCGATTTCAACAGCCTGAGCGCCGAGAGTCCATGAAGGTCCTGCCTTTCCCATACCTGTTGTCTGATCCAGCTCAGTGAGCCGGTTTGTGATAAAGCTTCCTCTGCCGAAGATATGTCCGTTGGTTGAATTGCCCTTTGTATCCTTAATTCCGTATACAATATCCCTGAAATGAACATATATTGTAGGGTCCTCTTTCATATATACCCTCATATCAGCAACATTCAGGGCTTCCGGTGAACACTTCAGCACAATTGCTCCGGCATTCTTAAGCTGCACTATTAAATCCTCTGCTGCCCGCAGAGCCGCATTACCCGCCATGTACGTGCTCATGCTGGCCACAGTCTTCCAATGCAGTGGGCTTGTTTGTGTATCAACATTCATAAATACGTTTATTTTGCTTACGGGCATCCTGAGTCTTTCAGCAATAATCTGAGCAAGCACAGTCTTCGCTCCAGAACCCATTTCTACCACACCACAGTTTAAATTAATGCTTCCGTCACTGTTAAATGTCAGCAGAACTCCTGAAGCTGCATCCGTTGGCGAATCCGACGTCTTCCAGAAGCAGCCTATTCCTTTGGTTCTCACCTTTCCGTTGCCTAATTCAATTTTATTTCCTTCATTCCAGTCAATTATGCTTTTAAGCTTCTCAAGGCATGATACTAAATCTCCGGTATTACTTTTTGTTATTTTAACTTGTGTGGGTGATGAATGCCCTTCAGAAACAGCATTTCTGCTCCTTATTTCAAGTGGATCCATCCCCAATTTATATGCCAGCTTATCCATCATCCTCTCCATGCAGAAAGCATGGGCCGCATGGCTGAAACCTCTGAAGGATGTTGAATATGTGTGGTTAGTGTATACGCCTAGGCAATCACAGTGCAAATTATCAATGTTGTAAGGTCCCGAGCAATCAACCGCAATCGCTTTGGCAAGCCGGGGAGAAATACTTGAATATGCTCCGCCGTCCACCAGGAAAGTCATTTCCGCCGCCTTGATTATTCCGCTTTCATCGGCACCAAGCCTGATTTTTGCCTCAAGTCCCATTTTGCAGGGAGAGGAGCTTATATCCTCCTCCCTGCTGTTAGAAAGTCTCACGGGTCTACCTCCTACAGATCTTGAAGCAAGGTATGCCAGTATTTCCAAATAAACAGCAGACTTGCCGCCGAATGCTCCTCCAACTATTGGTGTGTGAACTACAACCTTGCCTTCATCTATCTTGAAGAACTTGCTTATATATTCCTTTACATTAAATGGCGACTGTGTTGAAGAGTTTATTATAACCGTGCCGTCAGACA
>DNNV01000124.1 GCA_003497505.1 Clostridiales bacterium
CATTATATCTTTTATTTTGACAGGTTTGAAATGATAGTAAGGCATCTGCTTTCATTCCCCCTATATACTGCTTACGGTTTTTACTAAACATTAGGAGATTTCCATTCTGAAATTCTTCAATAATCCGATAAGTGCTCCATTCATCCTCGGTAAAATGCTCTCTATCTTCCTTTCCTATCATCGAATGAAGTTGTTGACCCTCTGGTTGAGTATCTATCAGCGTATTAATACAATTATTGATACCTACTTGAACTTTATTCCAATCTACTAATACCGGCAACGGAAAATTATAAGTTCGTGCCCAAAAACTATTCATTATAAATTGAACATACTCATCTAAAGTAAGCGTACCGTCATAAGCCATATCAAGTACAATTGGCAAACCTTCGTTAACTACTTCCTCATCAATATCCATGATGCGATTCATTCTAACAATTTCATCTGAAGTTTTTGCTTTTTCACGTTTCTTAATTATCATTATCTCGTGATTTATTGCCCTTTTATCCCACACGCCATGAAGAATCCACTTTTTAACTGCATTAAGCATATATCTATTTTGAAACGCTGGATATAACATCCGTACTTCCTCATCAGACAGAATAGTTCCATAATAATCTTCTTTAGCAATATCTGCTTTACATGAAATAACATATGACACAAAACTAAAGAACCATCTATCAATATTTTCAAGGTCGTTATCACATAGGATTAGATAAACACGATAGAAATCTCTTATTGCACATTTCAAACTCCTTATATTATGGGGTCTATTATGACTTTGAAGTGTATATTTCTTATCTATAGTTTTCTCCGACTCAAACAAGCTCTTTAAATTATCCATTTCTGTCCTAGAATTATTATCTATATACTGGTCTCTATCAGGTGCAAACAATTCTAATAAGCCAGATTCATATCGTTTTATAAATGCTTTATATCCATCTACTCCACATTCTGATTCTTGATACTTCATCTTTTCAACAACCATGTGCACTATATCGGAGTAATCCGGTACATATTTAACAGTTCTCTGAATGATTTTTTCTTTTATCTCAGTATATGAAATTTCTCCTTGCGCTTCTTTTGGGGGAACATTTAATTTTATAATAGCTTGCTTTTTTGCCGAATTAGTATTTATACTTTTTTGTTGTTCATCAAATTCTATTTCAGCATCAATCTGAGTGTTCTTCTGCTTATTTTGTATCTTATCTTGGTTTGCCACAATAATGGTGCGAAACTTTTGATTCTCACAATAGTCATTAATAGCCCCAAGCACATCAACATTATCCATACAGCAACGTTCCAAATCATCGAATACGAGAATTACTGCTTTATCATCAATTTTCTCTTCAATTTCTATAAAAGATGTTAAATTCGTAGATGCAAGTCCTTTTATTAACTCTGGTAGAAAATCCAACTTTGTAGCTATTTCTTTTATTCTTTGTGCCTTTCCAGCAATCTTATCTACACCTTTATTCTTACAATATATATCTAACCATGCCTGCTTTACCGCTTCATGTATTCCCTCTAGCGTCGATATCCCAAACAATGATATACGAAGAACAACCGCTTCGCCTTTAAGCGCCTCTCTTAACCCATGTTCTATCAAATATGTTTTTCCACATCCCCATTCCCCGGTTAAGAGCAGTGCCCCTATTGGCTCAGGTTCTCTACAGTAATATACTAATTCTTCTAACGTATTCATTTTAACACCACACTTTCTTCCAGTGTAATCCCAAATATATTTTTCAAAACTCCATTACAATGTAAATCATCCAGCCATACTATACAGGCTGTTACCTCCACCATAATAGTTATCATAAATATGTTGATACACAACTTCACATTTATTCCTGAATATCTCTGTAGAGTAACTGCGTGGCAAATCGGTATCAAGCACGGTCTCAATAGTATAAAGAACCTCTGCTCTAGCTTGCTGTTTCTTGCGCCAATCCAAAACAAGCTTCTCCTGCTTAAGCAATTCTAAAAGATACCTTGAGGCTCGTTTAACTTGCTGCTTCTCCCGCTCTACCAACTCCATCTCAGGCTTAATCAGAATGTCAAATAGAGCAAGTTCCTCTTCGGAAATATTTTCTTGAATATGCCTTTTTTGCTCATCACTTAATGCCTCGGCAAAATCAACAAGATCCTTGTAGATGAGGTCGACATTTTTACTGCCAGCGTTGTACTCCTCTATCATCTTTTCAAAACGATCCAAGTAATCGGCACGAGTTTTATTCTTTTCGACCATATCGCTAAGCACTTGCTCAACCTTGTTTTTCAGTTTCTGCACTTCGGTGTTTTTGTGCTTTTTCTCAAAGTCTCGGCGCATCTTTTCAAAATCAAGTCCTGACAAATCAATCGTATTATCTTGATTGTCTGAAATAATATAGCCCTCTGCATCTATAGATTGGTCGAGTACCTGCTCAATGCCACTCATTACTTGGTCGATGCTAACAGGAGGTGCCAACGCCTTTATCTTCTTATCAAGACTATGCAGGAGCTGACAAGGTTCCTCAAATTGATACGCCTTCGCATCCGGCAGTATAGACTTAAACAGTCTCCACGCTAAGCCAGCAAGTTGTAAAAACCGCTTTTTATGTTCTTCAGTACCAACAAGAATATCCACGGCATCATCAATTAGCCCAATCTTTTCAAAGCCTGCTTTCGTTGCTGAAATTTTATCGAGGCTAATATGAATACTGTTACAAAAATCAGTGGTCTGCCGAATGGTTTCTTGTAGGTCGCTTAGCAACTGCTCTTTGTTTTTTACAGGTGCGTCAATACCACCCTGACCGGGCTTTGCATAGATAGAAAGTGCCTTCTGAAGGTTTCTAAAAACGCCTACATAATCCACAATCAGACCGCTACTCTTGCCTGCAAACACTCTGTTGGCTCGAGCGATAGTTTGCATCAAAGTGTGATTCCTCATAGGCTTGTCCAGATACACAGTAGACAACGGCTGCACATCAAAGCCTGTAATCCACATGGCACAGACAAATACAATTCTTAGTGGATGCTCTGCCTTTTTAAAGTTTTCATCTAAGTTCCCACTTTGTATTCTTTTACGAATAGGCAAAATATCAATGCCCTTTTTACGGAAGTCATCCACTTCGTTTTGGGAAGATGATACGATAGCCGCCATCTCAGTTTCCTCCATATACGCAATTTTTGTCTGCAATGCTGTTTTCTCGTCACCACTGGCAGACTTTAATTGTTCCTGTAGCTTACCTTTGTACTTCTGCCATTCCTTCTCTACCTTTAAATACATTTTGACAGTGGTGATTTTATCAATACTAACAACCATAGCTTTTCCCATATAGCCACGGTTCATATAGTGTTCTACAATGTCTGTTGCTATCTTATCCAGTCGCTCTTCTCGGGTAATGAGGTGATACTGCCGCAAGAATTCTCGTTCAAGCTTTGCCTCCTGCGCTTCATCCAACATGGCCTCTTCAATTACGTTATCAAGGTCATCATTTAAGTCCTGATTGATAAGCTGTAGTTCCGGAATACGATTTTCATAATACAGTGGTACTGTTGCTCCATCTGCAATGGCGGCAGAAAAATCATAGACACTGATGTAGTCTCCAAATACATCTCGTGTAATGGCATCACCCTCAACCAATGGTGTGCCGGTAAATCCTATAAAAGAGGCGTTAGGGAGCGCTCTCCGCATATTCTGTGCCAAGGTATCATATTGGCTTCGGTGTGCTTCATCCGTGATTACAATGACATCGTCACGCAATGTGACAGGCTGTGCGACATCCTCCCACTGGAATTTCTGAATGAGGGTAAATACCATGCGATGATCCTCACGCAGCAGGTCACGCAAGCCCTCACAGCTCTCA
The DNA here is from genome assembly GCA_003497505.1 of Clostridiales bacterium. Classification (GTDB taxonomy): domain Bacteria; phylum Bacillota; class Clostridia; order Tissierellales; family Sedimentibacteraceae; genus Sedimentibacter. The sequence goes on from DNNV01000124.1 coordinate 3,849, forward strand.
GCCTGACACTCTTCATTGATTGCGCCTACCGAAGAAAAGGTCTTGTATATCTGTGTATCCAAATCGTTGCGGTCAGTAACAATAACAAACGTCCAGTTCCCCGGAATCTTTCGCAAAATTTTTTGAGTAAAAAACACCATGGAAAAACTCTTGCCGCTGCCCTGTGTATGCCAAAACACACCAAGCTTACCATCCCGGCGGTTTATGTCAGAGACGGCAGCAATGGCGTTGTTGACACCCAAAAACTGATGATTTTTGGGAATGATTTTAATCTCATCGTTTTGATAGAGCACAAAATTCTCTAAAATATCAAGAAGTTTGGAATGGTCGCAAGTACCACGAAGCATGGTTTCAAGGCTAACCTTTGTTTCTTCTTTTTCCGAGTCAATCTTTTTCCACTCATTAAAAAATTCCATGGTAGAGGTAATGCTACCCACCTTGCTATGGCTTCCGTTGGAAAGGATAACAATACCGTTGTACCAAAAGATTTGAGGGATAGTGTCCTTATAATCCCTCAAGTTCTCGTTGTAGGCATTTTCAATGTGTCGGTGTGTTGCCTTTAGCTCCATAAACACTAGCGGAATGCCGTTGATGAAGCCTACAATATCAGCTCTGCGCTTATACACCGCACCTGTTACCCAAAACTGATTGACCATTAAATATGTATTATTGGAGGGTTCTTTCCAGTCGATGACCTGCACCAGACCATCAACATCCTCGTCATAATCATCACGGTAAACAACCGGCACACCATCTTTCAGTAGCTTGTATATCTCTGCATTTGCACGAACAGGCGACATAGCCGAGCGGTCTTTGGTAAGCTCTTCAATTGCAATATCAATTGCATCCCTGTCTATTTTAGGGTTAAGGCGCACCAATGCTTCACGCAAATAGCGTACCAAAACAACCTCGGAGGCAGTTTCACGCCCCAAGGTTCCATCTTTACCATATTTTTCGTCATAGCAGTTTAACACATTCCAGCCCATGGAATACAGCAGTTCCATGGCTGGACGCTCTACTAAATTATCCTCTGTGTAAGGGTTCACGGTTATCCCTCCTTTATCGGTATGTCTAGTTCTGAAACATCAATGTCCCCTGAAATTAGGCGGGAAAGTAGTAGGTCACGGGTTTTGCGAAGGTTTGTGTTTTTTTGTTGTAGATTGTATGTTTTCTTACCAAGCCCAGCTGAAATTCGTTCAAATCCAAACATGACATCTACGCTGGGGACAAGGAATGGTACTAACTTCATCTGTGCACTCGATATTTCCTTAAAAGTAGAGCCCGAAGCGTATCCATCAATTAATGGAAGATTATTTTTCAAGTAATAGTAAACATACTCTGAACTAACATCATTGTTAGGAACTATAGATTTAAATCCTTGGTTAGTGCACAAGGGGTTTATAGCAATTGCCGTATAGCCAATAGGCGCTCTTGAACTGAAAACAATAGACCCCGCAGGCATCATCTTTGCCCCAGAAGACTTATACCCTTCTTCTGTGATATCCTTTTGTCCTCTAGCAATGTATTTTGTTTCTTCTCTTGAAAAATCTCTAGGGCACAGCCAAGGAATGCCATCTTTTGTAAAATAAGATTCGTTTTTTGTTGACGGAGTGCCTCCACCAACTATTTGTCCTATCGCAGACGCAGGAGATACCGCCCATCCCTCTGGAATCAATCCCATCTCCGATTCCATCATTTTGACATTTTCATGTCCGGGGAAGCGGAAATGCACAAACCACTCACGGTATAGCTTTTGCGCCATCTCTTCCAAAATAGCAATGCGGCGATTGTTGTTTTCGATGAGGCTGTCGTAAGTTTTGAGGAGTTTCACAATTTTTTCTTGAATACAAATATCAGGGCAAGGCACTTCAAGATTTTTCATTCCATCTATTGTTAATGCCGACTGTGAAGAACCTATCGCTACACTTTTGATTAAATCTTTGCCTAACTCCGAATCAAACAGGTAAAACAAATATTTGCTATTTAGCTCTGAAGAAAAATCTTTGTACCAAGTCAAATTACCATCTTTAAAGTAGAAATGATCTTCACCAGACACTACATACGCAACACCTAAAGTTCCAACCGATGTCATAAGCATATCGTTTTCCTTGGGAACTCCATATTTGCTTTCTATTTCAGAAAAACGCTCATCACTAATAAATAATTCAGTATTTATTTTTTCGCCATTATGCTTTTGTATTATTTCTTTCGAGCGATAAAACGGAACTCCAGACTCTATATATTCTTTTGCAAATATCCTTTTGCTAGATAATATTGTGCAAAGTTCTCCCAGCTTTCTATAAGGAAAATTACTCATTCCCATTCACCAACAACAGAAAGTTTTCCTCTATTGTCCTTTCTATCATCTGTGCCTGCTCGTTGAGTTGTAAAAGCTCAGCATTCAGCGCTTTAAAACTTTCAAAAAAGTCCTCTTTGTCGAATTCTTCAACTGCGGTACCGACATAACGCCCCGGGTTAAGGCTCCAGCCCTGTGCCTCAATGTCTGTAATGCTTGCCACCTTACAGAGCCCCGGAATGTCTTGATATTTTCCATCTGGGAATTGCTCCTTTAGCAACTTGTCACTATCAAAACCGTTCTCAATATCCTTATTATGATACATTCTGACGATGTTTGCAAGATATTCCAGCTGCTGCTCGGAAAACTCACGATGGGCTCTATCAATCTGTGTAAATATGTTGCGGGCATCAATGAAAAGGACAGTGTCCTTACGCTCGTGGTTGGTCTTGTGATTGTCAAAAAACCATAGGGTACAGGGAAGTGTAACCGTATAAAAGAAGTTAGAGCCAATGGATATCATTACATCTACAGCATTACTTTCAATAATCTGCTTGCGAATTTCAAGCTCTGTCCCTCTGGCATCGGTGGCTGAGTTCGCCATAACAAAGCCGGCCTTACCCTCGCCCAGCTTCATTGCACTATAAAATTCCTGTATCCACAGGTAGTTGGCATTATCATTTGTCGGAATCCCAAATGGATACCGCTTGTCACCTTTCACCCGTTCTTTATCAACACCTTTGGCGTTGAACGGAGGGTTTGCCATGATATAGTTCATGCGACGATAGCAACCATGAATGTTCTGATAGTAAGTATTACATTCCTTTATGTCACCCTCAAGCCCATGTACAGCAAGGTTCATTTTGCAAAGGCGCACCGTATCCGCTATATTTTCTTGCCCAAAGATGCTAATATCACTCTCCGGGTTACCGCTGTGGCGGCTCACAAATTTACCGCTTTGCACAAACATACCACCACTACCACAGGCAGGGTCAAGTATAAGCCCCTTGTTAGGTTCTAGTATCTCTACAATCAACCGGACAAGGGAAGTGGGGGTGAAAAATTCACCACCTTTTTGCCCTTCTGACAAGGCAAATTTACTGAGAAAATATTCATAAACTGCACCAAAAGTATCCCCGTTGTGCTCTTCCATTTCAATCTCAGAAAAAGCCTTTAAAAGGGATACTAAAATGTCTTTTGAAATTCTGCGATACTGCTTGGGTAAAACATCCTTCAGAGAAGGATTTTCCTCTTCAATATCTTTCATCGCTTGAATAACCGCAAGCTGTATATCTTCCTCTTCAGGAAGGTTTAGAAGATAATTATATCGTGCAGTAGATGGAGTGTAAAGCACACCTTGGCGTTGATAATCGATTTTGCTTGGGGCACGTCTGCTATTCTCAAATTCTTTCTCTACACGCTTCTCTGCTATTGAAAAACGATAGCCTGCAAAGCGCAGAAAAATAAGCCCTAATACAGGTGTTGCATATTCCGAAGATTTAAGTTTTGAGTTTGTTCGCAGAGCATCTGCCGCATCCCATAATTTTTTCTCAATAGAGCTATTCATAACAGCCATTTTACATTCCCTCCACTATCTTTAACAACCCAGTAACTTGGGTCGATGTTAACTTTTTATCTCTACATTCTCTTAACAATGCCCGATTTGTTGCATCAGCCATAATCCATGCTTTCAAATCATCTGGCACTGCATTGCGCTCAACCGCAGCCAAATCATATAATTGATTCACTATTTTAGGATAGTGGGATACATTTAACTGACTTATCATCAGGTCTAAAAGCACCTGATCGGGAGGTTTATTTTTCCCTCTTTCAATATCACTTAAATATGCTCTGGTTTTATGCACTCTATCCTCAAAATCTCTGAGAGATATACATCTTGCTTCACGAACCGAACGCAAAAATTTACCAAATGATTGAAGAGTGAAATCTACTTTTTCAATATTTAACTCATTCTTTGTTTCACTATCATCCCTAGTTTTCAGCAAATACACTCTCCTCTCAAATAAGGTAGTTGGTTAACTTACTAACTTATATTAATCTAAATTATAAATAATGTCAAATGCAATTTCATCTTCTCAAAATTTCAAAAAACAAAAGCCTGAGATCTGCTCTCAGACTTTGTATCTCTTTCCTCTATTCTTAACAATGCCATAATTTCTTTTACTATTTACATTCTTCGGTAGTGGTTAGAGCGGGTGGTGAGATTGTTTCGGCATACCGAGATGGAGAAGATGTGACGGATGAGAGAAAAGCGTTGGAAGAGCAGACGGAAGAGGCGATTAGTCGGTTCCTGAATCGTGACAGGGAGGAATTGGAGTTTGATGTGTTCTGTATGCTGGAAGAGGATGGTATGACGATTGAGGTAATGGTGGATGAGGTGTCGTTTACGTTTACATGTAGTATGCAGGGGGATATTATTGGAGTGGGGAGAACGGATGGGAAGAGGTTTGATTTGCATTGACAGAGGGATTTAGTTTTGCTAAAGAAATGGGGAAAGGTGTGACCTTCTTCCGTTTTCTCCGGGGCACAGCCTGTGAGCAGCACCACCAGAACTAGAAACATTGCTTTCTTCATCATTTGCCTTTCCGGCAAATACGCAAAAAGGCAGCCCGAGCCAGACTGCCTTACTTCAATTTCATACCCCTCACATAAATTTCAACCGCTTCTTTCTCTTTATCCGTCAAGGACTCCCACATTTCTAATACCCGCTTTTGTTCAGATGATAATTCCAATTTCCCAATATCGTCAGAAAAAAATTGCGGCAACGTGATTCCTAATCCATCACAAATTCTTCCCAACGTGTAAAAAGTAGGTGTACTTCCCCTTTTCATTAGATTTGATAAAGATGACTGGCTAATACCCGTCTTTTTTGATAGCGCATACATGGTCATCTGCTTCTTATCGCAGAGTTCCTTTATTCGATTCACAATATACTTCTCATCTAACAAGCAACCTACACCTCACTTCCGATATATGCTGCTTTTATTTTATCCGTTATCGTCCAACATTATTAGATTTTAACCTAAGAAGTATATTGCTTTATATTTGAGTAGTATTGAAATAAAAAAATAAGCGTATCGCCTAATACTCTTTTATTGGTTCTTCTTCATTTCCTTACATAGATACTCAATCACTTCCTTTGATGTAGGGCGTTCCCCCTTGAATGGCACTTTTGCCCACTCTGCCCTTACCTTTGCATCAGGATTATCAAATCCCGAATCAATAGCAATTTGGATTTCTCTTTCTACTTCCTTTGCAATCTATTAATTGCAATTATACAGACATTTTATACTAGAATCAATATAAACCTATGATTTGTCGAACGAAAGGCTGGTAGCTAATTATGCCGCAAAAACTAAAACAGACACAAGATATTTCTCTTGGGGATAATCTCCGAAAATTAAGAAATAGTGCAAACTAAACGTAGGAGAAATTACCAAGGAAGAATACGACCAATGGCGTTATACCTACCCTCAAATGGAAACTGTAAAATTTCAAGAGGATTTAAAAGCCTTACGTGCAAAGAAGGACGCTGACACACAAAACAAATAAATTTGCCAACGCAAAAAAGGTCTTGCCAAATTGATATTACTCAATTCGGTCAAGACCTTTTTTATAGGTTTCAGTTGTCTTCACTTGCTAACCCCCGGCATAAAAATATAATAAATGCTTTTATTCCAGTGTTATCATTTTGTTATCAGACAGAGCCACGAACCCCTACAAACCCAGTGTTTATGCGGGTTCCAGCGTTTCTTTCATCACTCAAACTCAATCGTAGCCGGTGGCTTTGTGGTTATATCATACATTATGCGGTTTACGTTGTCTACTTCGTTCACTATTCTGTTTGATACTTTTTCAAGTATCTCGTAGGGAATTCTTGCCCAGTCGGAGGTCATGCCGTCTGTGGAATGAACAGCTCTTAATGCTATCGTGTGGGAGTAGGTTCTTTCGTCGCCCATTACTCCTACGCTTCGGATGTTTGGAAGCGCCGCAAAGTACTGCCAGATTTTGTTCTGGAGATTTGCTTTTTTAATTTCGTCTCTGAAAATGAAATCTGCTTCTCTTATTATTTTAAGTTTTTCCTCTGTTACTTCTCCCAGGCAGCGAACTGCTAAGCCCGGTCCGGGGAAAGGCTGTCTTTCAACTATTTCTTCTGGAATGCCCAGCTCTCTTCCAACTTGGCGAACTTCGTCCTTGAACAGCTGTCTCAATGGCTCGAGAAGCTCAAAGTCAACATCATCGGGAAGTCCTCCCACGTTGTGGTGGCTCTTTATAACGGAAGCTGTTGCTGTTCCGCTTTCTATAACGTCCGGATAGATTGTTCCCTGCACCAGGTAGTCAATGTGTCCAAACTCGGATTTCAATTTTTGTTTTTCTTCTTCGAATACTCTTATGAATTCTTCGCCTATTATTTTTCTCTTCTGCTCAGGCTCTGTCACTCCGGCAAGCTTTCCTAAGAATCTCTCTCCGGCGTTAACCCTGATTAAATTCATGTTGAACTTTTCTTTGAATACCTTCTCAACCTGATCTCCTTCATCCTTTCTCAAGAGACCGTGGTCAACGAAGACACAAATCAGGTTTGAGCCTATGGCTTTGTGTACCATCACTGCGGCAACTGATGAATCAACTCCTCCGGATAATGCGCAAAGTGCCTTTTTATCTCCTACCTGAGCCTTGATTCTCGCAACGGATTCCTCGGCGAAATTTCCCATTGTCCAGTCCTCCGGCATTTTGCATATGTTGAAAAGGAAATTATTTAATACTTCTCTTCCTCTTTCAGTATGCTCAACCTCAGGGTGGAATTGCACCGCATAGATTTTCTTTTCATCATTTTTCATAGCACCTACTGGGCATGTATCTGATTTTGCAGTAATTTCAAAGCCTTCCGGGGCCTTTTCAATGTAGTCCGTATGGCTCATCCAGCACAGAGTATCCTGATTCACGCCTTTAAACAGATCCTCATCGGACAATATATCCAGCTTAACTTTTCCGTATTCTCTGAAATCGGCTCTGTTTACCTTACCACCGAATTCCTGAGCTATAAACTGACCACCGTAGCATATTCCCAGAACGGGTATACCAAGTTCAAAAACCTCATGCGATATTTTAGGGGCATTTTCAGCATATACGCTGGCAGGGCCTCCTGAAAGTATAATTCCGTTGGGGTTTTTCTCTTTTATTTTATCAATCGAATATGTGTACGGTATAATTTCGCAGTACACATTTGCCTCTCTAACTCTTCTTGCTATGAGTTGACTGTATTGTGCACCAAAATCAACTATTAATATCATTTTTTACTCCTCTAAAGCACGACTT
>DNNV01000374.1 GCA_003497505.1 Clostridiales bacterium
GTGTTATTTACAATGTTTATAGAACAAACGGAGAGAAGTTGATACTTCAAAACCCGACAAATATGCCTCCTGTCCAGGAAATTGAATATATGGAGGAGCCTATTGTAAATGCGTCCATAATGACTCCTACGGAGTATGTTGGAGCAATAATGGAGCTTTGCCAGAACCGCAGAGGTATATTTGAAAACATGGAATATATGGAAGCTACAAGGGTAATACTTAATTATAAGCTACCGCTGAATGAGGTTATATACGATTTCTTTGATGCACTTAAGTCCAAGACAAGAGGATATGCGTCACTGGATTATGAGCTTCACGGTTATGTGCGTTCAGAGCTCGTTAAAATGGACATTCTAATAAACAGTGAGTTAGTAGATGCATTTTCAATTATAGTTCATGAGCAGAAGGCCTATGAAAGAGGAAGAAATATTGTTGAAAAGCTGAGAGAAGTAATTCCGAGACATTTGTTTGCCGTTCCGCTTCAGGCTTCTGTAGGCGGAAAGGTTATAGCCAGAGAAACGGTTAAGGCACTCAGAAAAGACGTATTGGCCAAATGCTATGGCGGTGATATATCGAGAAAGAAAAAGCTTCTTGAAAAACAAAAAGAAGGTAAGAAGCGCATGAGACAAATAGGAAGTGTTGAAGTACCTCAGGAGGCATTCCTGGCAGTTCTAAAATTTGATGAAGATTAAGAGGTGTGATATGAATAAAGGTTTAATAGTAATATTGGTAATTGTAGCTATAATAGGCATGTTTGTTATGAGCCTGTTTGGAAGCTACAATTCTTTGGTGGCATTGGACGAGAATGTAAATACGCAGTGGGCTAATGTGGAAAGTAAGCTGCAGAGAAGATATGATTTGATTCCCAATCTTGTGGAGTCTGTAAAGGGAGCGATGAAGCAGGAGCAGGAGGTTTTTACAGCAATAGCAGATGCCAGGGCTAAGCTGGCCGGGGCTGGCTCAGTTCCTGAAAAGGTTGAGGCATCCAATCAACTTGAAGGTGCATTGTCAAGGCTTTTAATGGTTGTTGAAAACTACCCTGAGCTGAAATCAAACCAAAATGTAACAGCATTGATGGATGAACTGGCAGGCACTGAAAATAGAATTTCCACAGAAAGAGACAGATACAATACTGTTGTGAGAGACTATAACAAAGCAATAAGATCGTTCCCTAAGAGTATTCTGGCAGGAATGTTCGGATTTAAAGAAAGACCGTATTTTGAAGCTACTGAGGGTGCCAATATCGCGCCTAAGGTTAACTTCGATTAATTAGGAGTGGTATTGTGAAAAGAAATCTATTGTCCCTGGTCTTAGCGGTGCTGATAATAATAACGGGAGTGTCTGCCTACGGGCAGGATATAAAGCTTCCGGAGCCTTCAAGAGAGTTTTATGTAAACGACTTTGTGGGCCTGATATCTGAGGATGCGAAGAATAATATTGTAAGGGTCAACCTTAACTATGAAAATACGGAAGAGAAGCCTCAGATAGTTATTGCTGTAGTTCCGGATATGCAGGGCTTAGATGAAAATAAATATGCCGTGGAGCTTTTTGAAAAGTGGGGAATAGGAAATAAGAAATATGACAACGGGGTATTAGTCCTTCTTGCTATGGAAGAAAGAAGGATTAAAATTGAAGTGGGCTACGGCCTCGAAGGAGCTATTACGGACTCCGTATCAGGCAGGATACTGGATGATTCCATGGATTATCTTTCATCAGGAGATTATTCTGCAGGACTCGAAAATATTTTTTATCAGCTTGCATATAGAGTCAATGAGGAATACGGCTACAATAACGACGAGATTTTCGGCAATGTGAGTGTTCCAAATAATACTGGAGAGCATAGGGGCGGCTCATCAGACGGAGGTGCCATAGCGCAGCTTATTATAATAATTATTATAATAGTGATAATTAATATTTCCGGCGGGGGCAGAGGCAGAAGAAGGCGAAGAGGAATTTTCATACCTCCTATAACTACACGAAACAACGGTTTTGGCGGTGGTTTCGGAAGCGGTTTCGGCGGAGGCAGCTTTGGAGGCGGTGGACGTTCCGGAGGTGGCTTCGGTGGAGGAAGCTTCGGAGGAGGAGGACGCTCAGGCGGAGGCGGTGCAGGAAGAGGATTTTAAAGGGGACTGATAGTCCCCTTTTGTGTATGCCCTAACCCCATTTTTTCAACCGGCAGGGAGAAAAAAATGGCGGTAGGTCAACCGCAACGAGTTCCAAAAGTATGCGACCGTAGGGAGCAAATACTTTGGTGAACGGAGACTGCGATTTATAAACCTTTAACAGCTGATTCTAACTGATTCATAGCCTTTTCCAATACGGAACGAGGGCATGCAACGTTCATACGCATATAGCCCGACAGGCTTCGGGAGAATTTATGTCCGGGATTAAGACCCAAGTGTGCTTTGTTAACCATAAAGCTTTTCAATTCATCATTGTTCAAGCCGAGGCTTCGGCAATCCATCCATAAAAGATATGTACTTTCAGGCTTGGATATTTTTATTTGAGGAATGTGATTTTTACAATATTCTATAACATATTCCATGTTGCCTTCAATATATGGTATGAGCTGCTCCAGCCATTCTTCACCTTCTCTGTATGCAGCTTCAAGAGCTACTAAGCTGAAACAGTTGTTGCGGTGGATTTCTAAATTCGCCCAGAACTTATCAAAACGTTCTTTAGATTTTTTATCCGGGAATACTGCAAATGATGCCTGCAGCCCGGCAAGGTTAAATGTCTTTGAACAGGAGGTACAAGTTATTGTGATATCACTTACCGCCTTAGAAACTGATGCGGTGGGAATATGCTTATTATTCCATAGCATTAAGTCTGCATGTATTTCGTCGGACGCTATGAGCACATTATATTTGAGGCATAAGTCAGTTATTTTTCTAAGCTCGTCCATGCTCCATACCTTGCCAACCGGATTTTGCGGATTGCAGAAAATGAAAAGTCTTGGTCCTTGCTTCAGCTTTTCTTCAAAATCTTCAAAATCCATTGAATATACTCCGTTATTTTCAATCAGTTGATTGTCTATAACAGTCCTGTCCCATGCTTCCACAACTTCATAAAACTCAGGATACACCGGAGTCTGAATCAAAACTTTATCACCGTCAGATGTAAATTCTTTTACAATAGCTGAAAGAGAAGGTACAACTCCGGGGTTGAAGCTCACAAGCTCACGGTCAACATCCCAATTGTTTCTCTTTTTCTGCCACTCACAAAAAGCCTGGAAATAAGAATCGGGTTTGGAAACATAACCGTAAATTCCATGTGCAGCTCTTTTCATTATTGCATCTTTTACAGGCTGTGCCGTTTCAAAATCCATATCTGCAATCCATAAGGGTATTACATTATCTGTGCCGAAGTTTTTAACTCTTTCATCATATTTGACAGCATATGTATTATTTCTGTCAACTATCTTATCAAAATTATATTTCATTTCATTTTCCTTTCAAATTATTTTGAAATATACTATGCATAAATCATGCCAAGTTATTTTGTTGCCAAGCATACCATATATAAAGAAAAGGATGTTATAGATAATATTTATAAGAGAATTAAAAACAATTGGTGAAAATACGCATATCTTTAACCAATTGGTTTCAGATTATTATATGCCTTAATTCCTTTTTCATTTATTTTGCTGCCACCTCTGCCTGTCGACATTTTAATTAATCCCAGACTGTTTAAGTCGCACAATATATTTCTGACCTCCTGCTGAGTGAGATAGTTGCCTGAGGATTGAGCTTTTTCAGCAATAGAAAGCCTTCCGACATTTTGGCGGTTAATATATCCGTCATAAAGTGTTTTAAGCACAAAAATATAATCATCCATTCTGTTTCCTGCCAGTTTTTTCAGCAGATTTATATCTAAATCATTTGTGCTTTCATTGATTTTGGAAGAAGACAGCCCTTTGTGAAAGCTTGAGGGCAAGTCATCATACTCTATATATTCTTTGTCTAAATATGTGAGATATTCAACATAATTATGCAGCTCACGAACGTTACCGTTCCAACTGTGAGACATAAAGGCATCCTTTACCTGAGAGGATAGTTCGAGGCGTCCGCCCAGTTTATTCTTAATATTATCAAACAATAGCATAATATCTTCATGCCTTTCTCTTAAGGGAGGAATTTCAATAGGCAGCGTATTCAGCCTGTAGTACAGGTCACTTCTGAAAGTTCCGTCCCCCACGAGATTCTCCAAAGATTCGTTTGAAGCCGCAATAATTCTGACATCTACACTAATTATTTTATTACCTCCCACACGCATAATCTCGCCTTCCTGAATAACCCTAAGCAGCTTGATTTGCAGCGCCGGACTCATGCCCTCCACTTCATCGAGAAAAATTGAGCCCTTGTGGGCAAATTCAAACAGCCCAAGCTTACCACCTTTTTTAGCGCCTGTAAATGAACCGTCTTCATATCCGAAAAGCTCGCTTTCCAGAAGATTGTCTGGCATAGCAGCGCAATTTATGGCTATAAAGGGATACATGCTCCGTTTTGATTCATTATGTATGGCGTGTGCAAAAAGCTCCTTTCCTGTTCCGCTCTCGCCTGTAATGAGCACAGCAGAGTTGTTTTTAGCCATTTTTTTAGCGATGGTACAGGCTCTTTTAATCGAATCGCTTTCACCTATAATATCATAAAAGTTATACTTAGCCTTATGCCCCTTGTTTAGGAGCTGCATTCGCAGATTGTGCTGCTTTGATTCTTCGTCCGTGAACTTCTGAATGGTTGCAAATGCACCTATATATTTATTTCCTCTTATTACCGGAGCTACGGTAAAGTTTATGTCAATACCGCGGAATTTCACCAGCTTGTTAGTGATTTTTTTAGATGTAAGCCTGCATTCCGCAAAGGGTAAAAAAGGAAAATTCAAGTCGGCAGCCCTGTCAATTACTAATTCCCTGCTGAATCCTGTAATTTCGACGGCCTTAGAATTATATGCAAAAATAATATTATCTTCATTAACACCGATGATTCCTGCATCTATAATTTCCATCAATATTTCAAACTGACTTTCCATATTGAGAGAACGTCCGAAAAGCTGGTTAAAGCTGTAATTGCTTGAAACAATGGAGTTGAAATATTCCTTGAATTTCTCACTTTCCAGTAAATAATCAAGCTTTAAGCGCAGAGCAAGCTCTACTATTGTGGCAGAGCTCAGAACACGGTGCCCCAGATCAATTACCGTTTCAGCACCCGGCGGTACATATTTCATTTCGCCGATAGTGACCGCAAATTTGCAACTTTCAACTGTCTTGGCTCCGGGGAAATACGGTATGAAATTTATATGATTTACACCAAGCTGAGATAGGCGAGTGTTGCTTTCTCTTGCCATTGTTTCACTGAAGTTAACGAGGTACACACAAGTATCCTTCTTGATATTCATGAGTGTCTTTATGTTTTCTTTTGTAAAATCCACTGAAATTTCAACTCTTGGAATATCAGGAGGAATAATTCTTTCATAGTCGCTTATGCTGTTGAATGCATCTGTGCTGACAACAAAAGCGTCGGCCTTTTCTACGCTGGTTAAAGGGCTTTCTGAAATACTGTAGGCGTAAATTGTTACCAGGTCACCAAAAAGGGATTTGATTTGCTCTGCATAAAACATAAGAGCGCTTTTGGTTAATGTTATAAGAGTTATTTTTTTGATAACTATCATCCTTTCCGTAGTTTGTATTAATGGTAATACTAATCCGCATAAAATAAGTTCCATTGAAGCGGATTAGTATATACTGCTTTCCTATATTGAGGATAAATATTTGTCCGCATTTTAAATTAAAAGCAGTATAAAGCTTTTTTCAATGCATGTCAAGAAATATGCTATTTCTACATTTTTTATTTGGCATAATAATTGCATAAAGATATACAAGATATAAACAAAATTTATTGCAGCAATGAATTGTTAGGAGGCAGCATGGAAAAAGAAATAAAAAATAACACTTTATTTTTTGATGGATGCAATACCGTGGACTTAGCCGAGAAATACGGAACACCCCTCTATGTGTTAAGTGAGACAGCGATTGTGGAAAAATGCAGTGAAATAAGAAATTCATTTTTAAAGAAATATGAAAGAACGAGGGCAGCATATGCATCTAAGGCATTTTTAACTCTTTCAATATGCAAAATTATTGAAAGAGAAGGGCTTTGCATAGATGTAGTATCCGGAGGAGAATTATTCACGGCAATCAAAGCGGGATTTCCTGCCGAAAAGATTGAATTAAACGGAAACAATAAGTCTGTTGAAGAGTTGAAACTGGCTGTGGATTATGGAATAGGAAGAATAATAGTTGACGGTCTGGATGAGTTGAGCTTGTTGGAAGAAATATGCAGAGACAAAGGTAAAAAATCAAATATACTTTACAGAATAACGCCAGGTGTCAAGAGTGATTCACATGACTATATAGTTACAGGCAAGAAGGATTCAAAATTTGGAATACCATTGGACAATGATGTTATATTTCCTGCAATAGAGCAAGCAATAAATTCTGATTATATAAATTTCATGGGCTTCCATTTTCATGTTGGTTCGCAGCTTCATGACAATGAATCTCATTTAAAAGCATTAGATATTGCATTAAAATTAATAAAAGATACAAAAGAGAAATATAATTATGTAACACCTGAACTAAATGTAGGTGGAGGCTTTGGTATAAATTATACAGATTCTGACACAAAGAAACCATATGCTTACTTCCTTGACCCCATTATGGAACGTATTGAAGAATTTTCGAAAGAAATGGGTATAATGAGGCCGGAAATAGTGATAGAACCGGGCAGAAGCATCGTGGGAGAAGCAGGAATAACATTGTATACATTAGGAACTGTAAAGGATATAAAGGGAATAAGAAAATATGCATCCGTGGACGGAGGAATGACGGACAATATAAGACCTGCTCTTTATCAGGCCAAGTATGACGGTGTTATTGCCAACAAGGCTGAGATGCTAAAGACAGAGGTTGTTACAATATGCGGAAAGTGCTGTGAATCCGGAGATGTGCTTATACGAGATATTAAGGTCGCCAGGCCTGAAAGAGGAGATATATTTGCAATATTCTCAACGGGTGCATATGGATACTCAATGGCAAGCAACTACAATAAAAATCCTTTACCGGCAGTAGTGCTTGTTAAAGACGGAAAATCGGAAATAATAGTAAAAAGACAGTCTTTTGAACACATGATTGCAAATGAAGTTATTCCGGCGTCATTGTTATAGGAGGTGGATTTTATGTATTTTACAAAAATGCAAGGGGCAGGCAACGATTTTATAATAATTAACAATATGGAGCTCAAGCTTTCTGATGAAAAATTATCTGCCATAGCAAAAAGGCTGTGCAGCAGAAGAATTTCCATAGGTGCGGACGGATTGATGGCTGTAGATTTCCCGGATGGTGATGCAGATTTCAAGATGAGATTTTTTAATAAAGACGGAAGTGTCGGAGAAATGTGCGGAAACGGAGCAAGATGTATTTCTCGTTATGCGTTCATAAACAACGTAGCAGGCAGAAAAATGCGTTTTGAGACAGGTGCGGGAATAGTGAGCTCAGAAGTTCTTGAAGGAAGACAGGTGAAGGTACTTCTCAATAAACCCGAGGTAATTAATCTGAATAATGATATAGAAATAGACATGAAAAAATATGAATGTGCTTATATAGAGCTTGGAAAACCAGGATTGCCGCATGCCGTGGTCAAACTTGATTTACAGAATTCGGATGAAGAATCAATATTTAGTTTAGGCAAGAAAATCAGATATTATGAAGGCTTTCCAAAGGGAGCGAATGTGAACTTTTTTGAAGTTATAAATGACAGTACCGCAATTGTGAAAACATACGAAAGGGGGGTGGAGGATATTACATTGGCTTGTGGGACCGGCTCGGCATCAGTAGCAGCAGCACTTGTTCTCAAGGGATATTTGAAAGGAGACAGAGTGAGCATTATAGTGCCGGGGGGAGAGCTTATCATAGAAGTGGAAAAAAGCGATGACACAATTGAGAAGCTTTATCTCATAGGAGATACAAATATAGTTGCGGCAGGGAAAGTAATGGATGAGGATTTGTTGTATTAATAAGGTTGACGTAAAACATCATAAAATGAGGAGTAAATAAAATGAGTACAAGCAAAAAAACATTTTGGGAAAACTATCGATTCTCTATCACACTAATTGCTTCTATTGCAATCGGAAGTATTATAGGCTTGATATTCGGCGAAAAGGCAGTTGTACTTAAGCCATTCGGCGATATATTTTTAAATCTGATGTTTACAGCTGTTACACCGCTGGTTTTTATAACTATAGCAAGTGCGGTAGGAAGTATGGTAAACATGAAGAGACTTGGCAAGATATTAGGAAACATGTTTCTTACATTCGTAGTGACAGGGTTAATTGCTGCAATATTAATTTTAGTTGTTGTAAATGTATTTCCGCCTGCAGCCGGCGCCAATATAGAAATTGGAGAAGGTGCTGAGCTGGAAAAACTGTCTTTTGCAAATCAGATTGTTCAGGCTCTGACGGTTAATGATTTCAGCAAGCTTCTGTCACGTTCAAACATGATGCCTCTCATAGTATTCTCAATTATATTTGGATATTGTGTAAGTGCGGTTGGAGGAGAGGATAATGTAGTTGCAAAAGCATTGGAAGCATTGTCAAATGTCATGATGAAATTTATAAGCGTCATAATGCTTTATGCGCCCATAGGTCTTGGAGCTTATTTTGCGAGCTTAATCGGAGAATTCGGACCTCAGCTGCTTGGAGCTTACGCCAGAGCAATGGCTGTGTATTATCCTTTATGTATATTATATTTCTTTGTTGCTTTTGCGGGATATACATATTTTGCGGGCGGAATTCAAGGTGTAAAAACATTTTTTAAACACATTATTGAACCTTCAGTAACATCAATAGCTACTCAAAGTTCGTTGGCAACACTACCTGTTAACCTGAAAGCTGCAAGCCGTATAGGTGTACCTAAGGATATACGTGAAATTATACTTCCTATAGGTGCTACGATGCATATGGACGGTACAGTTCTTTCATCAATATTGAAAATTTCTTTTCTGTTTGGAGTTTTCGGACAGCAATTCACAGGAATAGGAACGTACGCTACAGCAATTTTACTTTCAATATTAGGCGGAGTTGTAATGTCAGGTGTTCCCGGAGGCGGACTGATTGGCGAAATGCTCATAGTTAATATGTACGGATTCCCACCGGAAGCATTTCCAATCATAGCAACAATAGGATTCCTTGTGGACCCTCCTGCAACATGGCTGAACTCAACAGGAGACACTGTGGCTGCAATGGTAGTTACACGTATGGTTGAGGGCAAGGATTGGATGGCTAAAAAGCTTACAGCACATGAAGAACTGTAAATAGCATAAACATAAAATAGGAGGAAAAACCTCCTATTTTATGTTTATATGGTTATGATATTTTACCTGTAAATACTATTTCTTCCGTATCGGTATTGATTATAGATAGTCCGTTTTCCTCCCAGTTTGATGATCCTAAGTATCCTAGACGGTCATCCCATGCGTCATCGTATTCTTCCTTCGTGACCTTTTCACCGTCCACATAGTATTCTATTTCGGAGCTGAGCAGCTTAAAACCTTCCTTAGATATGTAGTCGTGTTCGTCTTCAAAATCGAAATCATCCTCGAAATCATCCTCATAATCATAGTCATCATCGTAGTCGTTATAAGAAATTTCATCATCGTAATTTATTTCTACATCCGTATCGGTATAGAGGTAGCCGTAATTTATTAGGTTATAAAGGCATTCGTACATTTCATCCATATTTTCGTCGTTTCCGTATGCTTCTGCCAGTTGTGCGAAAAAATCCAATATTTCCTGATTTTTAACCTCGTAGGTCACCTTATCCTTTGTATACAGCTTTTCCTTATAATCGCCGCTTTCATTTGTTATGGTAATTTTCATATTATCCTCCTCGAAACTTAATACTTATTTGTAAAATATATTAAGCTTTTTGGATTTTATAATTGTTTTTAAAAAATTCTTTTGTTAATTTATCAGCTTATTGAAAATTCCACATCAGTGATATGTGCAAATCAAAAATCGCATAAGATTTGATTTGAATGGCTAATTTCAATTATATTGACATCCGATTGATTTTGTGAATTTACGAAATTAGAGATTGTTTGGAAATTTTCCCAGAAATGCATAGGGATGAACACTTTTGGTCTCAATTTTTCGATAAAGTATTCTCCGCCGCAAAGATAATTATCTTCGAGTCTTCCGTCAACAGGGAAAAATGCAATATCAATTTCTTCTCCTGTACACAATATATCTTTTATGATAGCTTTGAAAGCATCTTCCATCTCTTTTTCTTCTTCGAGGGTGTCATCCATCCATTTCCACCAATTCAAATCGCCTGAATGAAATATACTTTTTCCGTCAATTTTAACCAAGAAGCTTACTCCCTGGTCAGTTGAACCGAAGGTGCTTATTGCTAAATTATTTACTGTGAAATTGTCATCTTTTTTTGCGATGTAAAGTTTGTCTATACTTGAATAAAGCTTTATATCATTGCTCAATATGTAAAAAGTATTTTTCTTTTCTTTTTGCCAATTAAGGACCATGCTGCTGAAATGATCCTGGTGCCCGTGTGAAGAGAAGATATACAGTGGATTAGGACTTTTAAATATATTTGAGAGAAGTTCATTAAACTCAAAATCCTGAGCTGCATCCTTCACATTTTTGTAGTAATCAAATATTAAAAATGAACTTTCAGTCTCAATTACAAAGCAGCTGTGATACACATAATATATTTTCATGTTTAAACCTCCGATATTTATTAATGTATATGATAGCATAAAAATATAAGTTTTAAAATGTAATTTGATTAAATATTTACAGAAAATAAACATAAAATAACCAAAGTATTAAAAATAATTTATAAAATTAATAATTATTTTCAAAAATCATTGTAATTATTGAATATGCATTGTATAATGAGAAGTTAATAAAAATAGAACGAGGTTGATAAGATTAATGAGAATTGAAAATGTAATTTTGAATGATAACATTCAAAGAGCCTTAGATGAGATGGGATTTGAGGAATGCACCCAGATTCAGCAGGAGGCAATACCTGTAATATTAGAAGGTAAAGATATAATAGGACAGTCCAATACAGGTACCGGTAAGACGGCAGCATTCGGAATACCGATACTTGAAAAGATAGATAAAGAAGTGAGAATGCCGCAGGCGCTTGTGCTGCTGCCAACCAGGGAGTTAGCCGTACAGGTTGCAAATGAATTCAGAAAAATCGGAAAATATATGGATGGAATCAAGACTGTTACGGTTTACGGAGGAGCTGACATACGTGAGCAGATAACCAGGCTGAAGGGCGGAGCGCAAATTATTGTTGGAACTCCCGGAAGAGTTATTGATTTAATAGACAGACATGTTATAAAGCTCAGCGAGCTAAAAATTTCAGTGCTTGACGAAGCGGATGAAATGCTTAAAATGGGTTTCAGAGAAGATATTGAACTTATACTCAGCAAGATAGAACATCCTGTTCAGACATTGTTGTTTTCGGCAACCATCCCTGACACCATGAAAAATATAATCAAGAAGTTTTTGAACAGCCCACAGACAATAAAGGTTCTGAGAGAAGGAATAACTGCCAAGGAAGTTAAACAGAGCTATTTCCTGGTTAAGCATTCAGACAAAATTGAAGCATTGACAAGAATTATTGATACCTACACGCCAAAGCTTGCTGTAATATTCTGCAATACGAAAAAATCAGTTGATGAATTGTATGAGCAGCTCATTGAAAAAGGATACAACTGTGATAAGATACACGGTGACATAAAACAGTCCCAAAGACTTGATACACTGAATAAATTCAATAACGGTGTCATCGATATACTTATTGCAACAGACGTTGCGGCAAGAGGACTTGACATAAAAGAGGTTGAAGCTGTAATAAACTTTGAGGTGCCTTCAAAGGAAGATTACTATGTGCACCGTATAGGAAGAACAGGCAGGGCAGGTAAGGAAGGTTCTTCATTTACTTTAGCTTCAGCAAAGGAAATGAAGAAAATTGAAGATATTGAAAAATATACGAAAAAAGCAATAAGAAAAAGACAGGTACCTACAGTTGACAAGGTAAATGAAGTAAAACAGGATAAGTTCATAAGAGGTATTGCCGAAGTAATAGAAAAGGGTGATATCGGCGAGAACAGAGAGCTTGCAGGAAAGCTTATGTCTCAGGGCTATGACGCGGAAACACTTATCGCGGCAATGATCAAAAAACTTGTGAAGTTCGATGCTTCAGAAGAAAGAGACTTAAATGACGTAATACCTGAAAGAAGAAAAAAAGGCGGGCCTAAAAATCTTGGTGATACTGTGAGATTCCACGTGAGCGTTGGCAAGAAGCAGGGTATCAGACCTGGAGATATACTGGGCGCTGTTGCGGGAGAATGTGACATACCGGGAAATGATATAGGTGAAATTGAAGTTCTTGAAAATTTCTCTTTTTTCAATGCGGCAGCAGAGCATTCAAATCGCATATTAAAAAGGATGGCGGGATCTCAGATAAAAGGGCAAAATGTTGTGGTTGAGCTGTCTAAGGAAACTAAGCCAAGAAGATCAAAGGAAAAGCATTCCGACGAAAAATGGTCAAATGACAAGTGGTCAAGAAAGAAACCAAGAAAAAAATAATATAACATAAATATAGAGGCGTAAGCCTCTATATTTTATATAAAATTTTAGAAAGAAATTCCTTTGCTCT
>DNNV01000310.1 GCA_003497505.1 Clostridiales bacterium
TGCTGCTACCGATATTTATGCTCAATGTGCTGTTCGGCGGCAGAGATATAGTTAAAGAAATAGAATAATTGAATAGGAGGAAGAAAATGAAACTGTTTATTGATACGGCCAATGTGGATGAAATAAGAAAAGCGAATGACATGGGTGTTATCTGTGGTGTAACCACAAATCCGTCCTTAATAGCAAAGGAAGGAAGAGTGTTTGAAGAGGTTGTGAGGGAAATAACACAAATAGTTGACGGACCTATAAGTGCAGAGGTTATCAGCCTTGACTCTGAAGGTATGATACGAGAGGCTGTTGAGCTTGTGAAGATACACAAAAATATAATTATTAAAATACCAATGACAACCGAAGGGCTGAAGGCTGTAAAGGTTCTTCATAGTGAGAATATAAAGACAAATGTAACGTTGATTTTTTCAGCAGGGCAGGCTCTTTTGGCCGCAAAGGCAGGAGCGTCATATGTCAGTCCGTTCGTAGGCAGGCTGGATGATTTAAGCAACAACGGCATGGATCTCATAGCTGAAATAGTTGATATATTTAACAACTACAATATTGATACTGAAATAATTGCAGCAAGTATCAGGCACCCTATGCACGTAACGCAGGCTGCAAGGTTGGGATGCCACATTGCGACGGTACCCTTCAAGGTTCTGGAGCAAATGACAAAGCATCCGCTGACAGACAAAGGAATAGAGCAGTTTTTGAAGGATTGGGAAACAGTTAGAACACTATAAGAGGAGGAATGGTTTAATGGATAAGGAAAAATTATGCGGAATCGCCCTTAATATGAGAAAAAACATACTGACCATGATTCACGAGGCTAAATCAGGTCATCCGGGCGGATCGCTTTCGGCGGTTGAGATTGTTACATATTTGTATTTCAAGGAAATGAATATAGAGGATCCCACAGATGAGGACAGAGACAGATTTGTCCTGTCAAAGGGACACGGTGCCCCGGTTCTGTATTCTGTGCTTATGGAGAAGGGCTTCATAAGCAAGGATTTAATGGTAACATTGAGGAAAATAGATTCAAAGCTTCAGGGGCATCCTGATATGAGAAAGCTTCCGGGAGTTGAAGCGTCCACAGGATCACTGGGCCAGGGACTTTCCATCGCCAACGGCATGGCATTGGCGTTCAAGTTGGACAACAAGAAAAACAGAGTGTTTGCTCTTCTTGGAGACGGCGAAATGCAGGAAGGAATGGTTTGGGAGGCAGCGATGCTGGCAAGCCATTACAAGCTGGATAATGTTACAGCAATCATAGACCACAACGGTCTTCAGATAGATGGCAGAAACAATGATGTAATGACGGTGGAGCCAATAGATAAAAAGTGGGAAGCTTTCGGATGGCATGTTATTAAAATTGAAGGACATGATTTCGATGCAATAGAAAGAGCTTTCGAAGAAAGAAAGACAGTGATAGGTAAGCCCGTTGTAATAATTGCCGAAACAACCAAGGGAAAAGGCTGCTCATTTATGGAGGACCAGGCGTCATGGCACGGAAAAGCTCCAAATGATGAAGAATACTGCAATGCAATGGATGAATTAGGGAGGTGCATGTAATGGCAAAAGCGACCAGAGAAGCTTATGGTGAAGCGTTAAAGAAATTAGCGGCGGAAAACCCAAATGTGGTGGTCCTTGATGCCGACCTGTCAGGGTCAACAAAGACCTCTGAATTTAAAAAGGTAAGTCCCGAAAGATTTTTCAATGTGGGAATTGCAGAACAGGATTTAATAGGTACTGCTGCAGGGATGTCCTTGGCGGGAAAAATTCCATTTGCAAGCTCCTTTGCAATGTTTGCCGCAGGAAGAGCTTATGAAATAATACGCAACACCGTGGCATATCCGAAGCTGAATGTTAAAATAGCCGCAACTCATGCCGGGCTCACAGTGGGTGAGGACGGTGCATCACATCAGGCAATCGAAGACCTGAGCCTTATGAGAGGAATCCCTAATATGACTGTAATAAACCCCGCTGATTGCATAGAGGCGGAGCAGGCTGTAATTAGAGCTGCAGAGTATGAGGGACCCGTATACATCAGGCTGGGAAGAATGGCTGTTGAAGATATTTATGATGCTGATTACAAGTTTGAGATAGGAAAAGGCGTTGAGCTCAAAGGCGGAAATGACGCAGCTATAATAGCTACAGGTATTATGGTGCAGGAGTCTCTGAAAGCTGCAAAAATCCTTGCTGATGAAGGAATTGACGTAAGAGTAATAAATATTCATACAATAAAGCCGGTGGATGCTGACATAATCGTAAAGGCGGCAAGAGAAACGGGAGCTGTGGTTACGGCTGAGGAGCACAGCATAATCGGCGGATTGGGCAGCACGGTTTTGGAAGCCTTGTCAGATACATGCATGGTTCCGGTTAAAAGAGTGGGAGTAAAGGATACATTCGGAGAATCGGGAAAACCGGCTGATTTGTTGAAAAAGTACAATCTCACGGCAGATGATGTTGTAAAGGCATGCAAAGAAGTGATTGAACTGAAAAAATAATAAAATATAACAAT
>DNNV01000131.1 GCA_003497505.1 Clostridiales bacterium
AATATTCATTAATGTAGGTCCGGAGCCGCTTATGAAAAATGCCAGCGAATCGTTCCCCTCGCATATTTCTCTTACCTTCTCATACTCATGTATCAAAGTCTTCCTGTATGACTGATGAAGCCTGTCTTTAAGAGACAGCCTTATAATTTCCGTATTTCCCTCCTCAAGAGCCTTCAAAAGAACTGCAGTGCGTGAAATGTTGAACACCGCATCCTTAAATGCTACCAGCTCTGGAAGAAGCTTTCTTGCTTCGCAAGTTGATGTTTCAAAATCGGGTATGAGTGCACAAAATTGCAATTTGTCGCTTATTCCGTAGTTCGTGCAGTAGGGAGTGCCCTCCTCCACTATTGATGCCGTCAATCCACCGTACACCGCAGGTGCCATATTGTCGGGATGCCCCTCAATATTCACCGCAATTTTAAAAAGCTCATTCTTGCTTAAGCCGCCCTTCAGCAGTGCATTTGCTCCGAATACGCCTCCCGCTATGCAGGCGGAGCTGCTGCCCAGGCCTCTCGAAACAGGTATATCCGCCTTCACGGATATTTTTAAGCCCTTAACATCCTTGCCGATTATTTCTGCGGTTTTTATAAAGGACTTATATACAAGATTGTTGCTGTTTTTATATAAATCCGGACATCCTTCAATTGTCAGTTCCCCGTCTGTTTCTTCGAACTCATATGCATTGTACATATTGAGCGCAAGTCCCAGTGTGTCAAAGCCGGGGCCTATGTTTGCCGTGGATGCCGGAACTGTAATTCTAATCATAATTTCTCCTTATCAGTTTTTCTCTGACATAGTCTTTCATCTCATCTATTTCACAAACAGCAGTATGCCTAATTTCCTTCTTATTCAGTCCCTTTAGATTTTCCGGTACCACAACTCCCGTTCTTTTGCTCAGCTCCTCCATAATTTCAAATTCGTCTCTATTATCGGCTCCGTAAAGAGCTTCGAAGACGCTTCCAGAAAATTTGTATGGGCTGGCTGTTGAAAGTACAATCGATACCGTGCTGTCCTTCGTTTCTTTTCTGTAATTTTCCAAAGCGCGGTATGCCACAGCCGTATGTGTATCAAGAAGGTAGCCATACTTTTCAAATGTTTCCTTTATGGTAATTTCTGTCTCATTCTTGAATATGCATGCAGCATAAAACTCCGAATTTATTTTATCCTTCATTTCTTCGCTAACCTCATATCGCCCCGCTGAATTTAGCAGCTCCATGAGAGATTTGACATATTCGTTGTTCTTTCCGCTCATGTAGTACAGAAGCCTTTCAATGTTACTGGACACCAAAATATCCATTGAGGGTGATATTGTTTTGTAAAACTTCCTGTTTCTGTCGTAAACACCCGTTCTTATAAAATCATACAGAACATTGTTTTCATTTGAAGCGCATATTAGCTTGTTCACCGGAAGCCCCAAAAGCTTGGCGTAATACCCCGCCAGAATATTTCCAAAGTTTCCTGTTGGAACCACGA
Source organism: Clostridiales bacterium (assembly GCA_003497505.1). Lineage (GTDB taxonomy): Bacteria > Bacillota > Clostridia > Tissierellales > Sedimentibacteraceae > Sedimentibacter. The sequence goes on from DNNV01000131.1 coordinate 1,474, forward strand.
AGTTTACCTTATCTCCCATGGCAATCTCTTTGCTTTCAATCAGCTTCATATATGAGTAGAAATAATACACAATCTGCGGAACAAGTCTGCCTATATTTATGGAGTTTGCCGAAGAAAACATTTTATTATTTTCCTTAAGCTCCTCTGCAAGAGTAGCATCCGTAAATATTTTCTTTACTCCTGTCTGGGCATCATCGAAATTTCCACGTATGGCGCACACATAAGTGTTTGAGCCCTCCTGCGTTTCCATCTGAGCCTTTTGAACCTGACTTACACCTTCGTACGGGTAGAATACAGCTATCTTCGTTCCTTTAACGTCCCTGAATCCCTCAAGTGCAGCCTTGCCCGTATCTCCTGATGTTGCAACCAGGACAGCAACCTCTTCATCTATTCCGTTCATTTCGTACGAAGCTGTCATGAGATGAGGAAGTATTGAAAGTGCAACATCCTTGAATGCAGATGTTGGTCCGTGGAACAGCTCTGTCACATATGCCTCTCCTGCCTTGACAACCGGAGTAATTTCATCTGTACTGAATTTATTTGTGTATGCCTTGGCAGTACATTCCTTTATTTTTTCCGCAGAAAAATCATCCAGCATTTCAGCCAAAATGATTTCCGCCATGTCTATGTAGCTTTTGTCCTGCAGTTTTTCCACATCAATTTTCTTATGTTCCAGCTCTCTCATCACGTACAGGCCGCCGTCATCAGCAATGCCTCTCAGCACCGCATCCGAAGCGCGTATCCTCAAATCAGAGCATCTTGTGCTTTCATAACTTTTATACATCCTGCCCTCCGTCGTGTTATTTTAATGATAATTTATAATACACTGTATCTAAAAGTATTACAAGTGTTTTTTAAAATAAAACAAAAGGTCTGTTACAAAGTCCGCCACCCTTGAACTTTTTTGCACTATGCAGGACATTGCATATATGATAAAATAGCGGTATTGAAATTTTTATGAATAAAGGAGAAGCCATGAAATATATCAGTATTCTCGGTTCAACCGGTTCAATCGGAACACAGACATTAGACGTTGTACGCGAACACTCGGATAAAATAAATGTATGTGCCATAACAGGCAACAGCAACATACACCTGCTGTATGACCAGATACTTGAATTCAGCCCGGAGCTGTGCGCCGTAATGGATGAGGAAAAGGCAAGGCAGCTTAAGGACATGCTGCCGTCAGATATAAAAACAGAAATTATGCACGGAATAGAAGGACTTACAGCCGCTGCCGAATTTTATAAAAGCGATATAATTGTAACTGCAGTGTCCGGCATGATAGGACTAAAACCGACTGTAGCAGCAATTAAAAAAAGCAAGGCCATAGCTCTGGCAAACAAGGAGACATTGGTTACTGGCGGCAGCTACATAATGAATCTCGCCGCGGAATACAATTCTGAAATTATTCCGGTGGACAGCGAGCACAGCGCTATTTTTCAGAGCCTTATGGCAAATGACAAAAAAAGCATAAATAAAATTGTTCTGACAGCTTCAGGAGGACCATTCAGGGGGGAAAACACCGAGTTTTTAAAAAGCGTAACTGTGGAAGATGCCCTGAAGCATCCCAACTGGTCAATGGGAAAAAAAATAACCGTCGACTCCGCCACGCTTATGAACAAGGGGCTTGAAGTTATCGAAGCAAAGTTTCTTTTTGATGTGAAACCGGAGCAGATTGAGGTTGTTGTGCATCCCCAAAGCATAATACATTCCGGAATAGAGTTTGAGGACCATTCCACAATCGCACAGCTGGGACACCCTGACATGCGTGTTCCCATACAGTTTGCACTTTTTTATCCCCAACGGACACAAAACTCCTACAAGAGCCTTTCGCTTGCGGAAATAGGGCAGCTTACGTTTGAGAATCCTGACATAGATACATTCAAATGCCTGAGACTTGCATTCAACTCGCTTGATGCCGGCGGAACTATGCCGGCGGTTTTAAATGCCTCCAACGAGGCATGCGTGGATTTGTTTTTAAACAAAAAAATAAGCTTCCTCGACATAGGAAACATTAACGAGAAAATAATGCTCTCTCACAAACCAGTAGCCATTGACTCCGTGGAAACAATATTAGAAGCTGAGGAATGGACAAAGAAAGCTGTAAATGAGCTTCTGACAATCAACTCGCACCTTTAAATACATAAGAGCAATTAAGGCATTCTTAATTGCTCTTTATTAATTGCATGGAGCAATAATCCTGTTGATGTTAATCCAGCATTTCCTTTATTGCCCTGTTGTTTATGTCATCATCAACATTGACTATTATTACATCCATGCCTATTTTCAATATTTCTTCCCATTTTACCCTTCGTGCCTTGGATTTTCCCAGCATACCCATGAACCTTCCTGCTTCTTCTATATAAAACGCCTGAATTTTACCCACCTTCGCATCTATTTCCACATCGTCAAATCTGCCCATAATTTCACCGTTCTTGATATTTACAACATCCTTTTCAATCAGCTCCCAGTAATTTGTCAAAGCATTCACCCCTTAGCGTTAATATACTATAGGGTATGTACAATTTATTACAATTATGACAAATACGACAAAAAGGACAAAAAGGATTTGCTTCCGCAAATCCCTTATACTGATTCCTATGACTTAAATCCCTTTTTAAGCTGACTCAGAGCAGATTTCTCCAGTCTGGACACCTGCGCCTGTGATATGCCGATTTCCTCGGCAACCTCCATCTGAGTTTTTCCCTTGTAAAAACGCATATCAACTATCTGCTTTTCTCTTTCGGATAATTTGTTTATGCTGTCCTCAAGGGTTATTTTCTCAATCCATTTTTCATCTATATTTTTTTCATCCTTTACCTGATCCACAACGTAAAGGGCGTCCCCTCCGTCATTGTATATTGGCTCAAACAACGATATGGGCTCCTGTATGGATTCTAATGCAAAAATTATTTCTTCCTTGTCAACGCCTATCTCCTTGGCTATTTCCGCAATTGTTGGCTCCTGAGAGCTGCCTGCCGAAAGTCTTTCCCTGACCTGCAACGCTTTGTAGGCTGTATCCTTCATGGATCTGGACACTCTGATTGAGTTGTTGTCTCTCAAATATCTGCGGATTTCACCGATTATCATGGGAACAGCATATGTAGAGAATTTCACATCAAGAGATAAATCAAAATTATCAATAGCCTTTATAAGGCCAACACAGCCTATCTGGAACAAATCGTCCACAGGCTCGTTTTTTGAATTAAACCTTTGAATGACACTGAGAACAAGCCTTAAATTACCGTTTATGAACTGTTCTCTCAGTTCATTATCTCCCTCCTGGATTTTATGTATCATATCTCTCATCTCGGATGTCTTGATTGTAGGCAATTGAGAAGTATTAACGCCACATATAACTACTTTATTTATCATCGTTGTTTTCCCCTTTAAAAATATTATCCCCCTTAAAAATTATTTCCCGGTATATGCTTTTTATACTGCTTTGTTGATTTCCTTTTTAAGCCTGTTAAGTATCTTCTTTTCCAGTCGTGATATGTAGGACTGTGAAATTCCAAGCATGTCAGCCACTTCCTTTTGCGTGAAGCTCTTGGAATTGTTCAGACCGAACCGCAGCTTCATGATGGTGTATTCTCTCTTGTTGAGCTTCTTGATGGAGTCATTCAAAAGGCATAAATCAACCTCACTTTCCATGTCCTTGAATACAACATCCTCTTCGGTCCCTAAAATATCCGAAAGCAAAAGCTCATTTCCATCCCAATCTATATTGAGGGGCTCGTCAAGAG
>DNNV01000130.1 GCA_003497505.1 Clostridiales bacterium
TCCATTTAAGCTTGCCTCCCTTCTTATTTAACTCTTGAAGATTTATCAGTCTTATCATGCCCTCTGTAAGTCCTTGTCGGAGCGAATTCACCGAGTTTGTGTCCAACCATATCTTCAGTTATATATACAGGAACGTGCTTTCTGCCATCATGTATAGCTAATGTATGGCCTACCATTTCGGGGAATATTGTTGATCTTCTGGACCAAGTTTTCAACACTTTTTTGTTGTTGGCTTCATTCATTTCCACAATCTTTTTCATAAGACTCGGTTCACAATAAGGCCCTTTTTTCAATGATCTACCCATTCACTATTTCCTCCTTTCACTAACCTGATACTATTTTGTGTTTCTTCTCTTAACGATCATCTTGTCAGATTTCTTGTTTTTCTTACGAGTTTTCAATCCCAGTGCCGGTTTACCCCAAGGAGTAACAGGTCCTGATCTACCTATAGGAGCTCTACCTTCTCCACCGCCGTGTGGGTGGTCGTTAGGGTTCATTACGGAACCTCTTACTGTAGGTCTGATTCCCATATGTCTCTTTCTTCCTGCTTTACCGATTGTGATATTCTCGTGGTCTAAATTTCCTACCTGACCGATTGTAGCTCTGCAGTCCATGCTTATCATTCTTACTTCGCCGCTTGGAAGTCTTACCTGTGCGTATTTTCCTTCCTTAGCCATAAGCTGAGCTGAGTTTCCTGCGGAACGCACCATCTGTGCACCCTTGCCTGCTTTTAACTCTATATTGTGAATCATTGTACCTACGGGAATGTTTCTTACCGGAAGAGCATTTCCGATTTTGATATCTGCCTCAGGTCCTGATTCAATCATATCTCCAACATGCAATTTGTGAGGAGCTATAATATATCTTTTTTCTCCGTCAACATAATTGATAAGTGCTATATTTGCGCTTCTGTTTGGATCATATTCAATTGTTGCAACGCGACCGGGCACTCCGTCTTTATTTCTTTTAAAATCTATTATTCTGTATTTTCTCTTTTCTCCACCGCCCTGGTGACGAACAGTTATTCTGCCGTATGAGTTTCTTCCGGCTTTGCTTTTTAATGGAGCTAAAAGAGATTTCTCTGGTTCATTAGTTGTAATTTCTTCAAATGTTGAAACTGTCATTTGTCTCAACGCCGGAGAGGTTGGTCTGTACTTTCTGATACCCATGAGATTTTCCTCCTTTTTCTAATTTCTATCTTTACGTAATTTAAGATAAACTTCACGCAGTCTCATTCACCAATTTATTTGCTCCTTGCGTCGCATAAATTGGGAATTCGTTGCGAATGACCTACCAGCAATTTTTTTCTCCTTTACAGTCGAAAAAATTGGGTTAGGGCATCTTATATTCCTTCGAAGAACTCAATTGTTTTGCTGTCTTCTGTCAAAGTAACAATGGCTTTTTTCCAGTCCGGTCTCTTGCCGACACTTTGGCCCATTCTCTTTTTCTTTCCGAGCATGTTCATAGTGTTCACACTTGCCACTTTAACTCCGAATATTTTTTCCACTGCGTTTTTGATTTCTGTTTTATTCGATCTCTTATCAACAACAAAAGTGTATTTTTTGTCTGCCATGGCATCCATACTTGCTTCTGTCACTATAGGCTTCTTTATTATATCGTGTGGATCGCGCATTATGCGTACACCTCCTCCACTTTATTAACTGCCTCTCTTGTTATTAAGAAAGAATCGCAGTTTAAAATGTCATAAACATTGATTGTGTTGACATATGCTGTTTTTACTCCAGGAATGTTAGCTGCTGCTCTTATTACAGCCTCGTCTCTTTCCGGAATAACTACCAATGTCTTTTTACCTGAGTTAAGATTCTTCAATACCTTAACCATTTCTTTTGTCTTTGGCTGTTCAAGCACTAATTTATCTACAACTATTATTTCCTGATCCTGTACTTTTGAACTTAATGCCGATTTAAGAGCCAATCTCTTAACTTTCTTAGGAATTGCGTAGCTGTAATCTCTCGGTTTTGGAGCAAATACAACTCCGCCGCCTTTCCATTGCGGTGCTCTGATGCTACCTTGTCTTGCACGGCCTGTTCCTTTTTGTCTCCAAGGCTTTCTTCCGCCGCCTCTAACATCAGCTCTCGTCTTTGCCGACTGAGTTCCTTGTCTCTGATTAGCCAAATAATTTTTTACAGCTTCATACATTACATGAGTGTTTACTTCTACACCAAATATGGAATCGCTTAATTCGATGTCTCCTACCTGGCTGCCTGTTATATCATAAAGAGCTACTTTTGGCATCTTTAATCCTCCTTTCCATGCAATTATTACTTATAGTTTTTAACTGCTTCTCTGATTTTTACTAAACCTTTTTTAGGTCCCGGTATTCCACCTTTTACAAGTATCGCATTCTTATCTGCATCAACTTTGATTACTTCAAGGTTTAATACTGTTACTTTTTCGTTACCCATATGTCCGTGAGCCTTTGTGCCCTTAACTACTCTTCCAACACCTGCAGAAGCTCCCAAAGAACCTCTTAATCTGTGGAATTTTGAACCGTGGCTGGCATCACCTGTATGATGACCGTGTCTTTTGATTGAACCCTGGAATCCCTTACCTTTAGAAATTCCTACAACGTCAACTTTTTCTCCTACTTGGAATATGTCAACGCCTATTTTCTGACCAACTTCATAGTCATCAATGTTAGTTACTTTGAATTCTCTCAAGAATCTTTTTGGTTCTACCTTTGCTTTATCAAAATGACCTTTTTTAGGTTTAACAACATTTTTTAATTTGATGTCTCCAAAGCCAACCTGAATTGCATCATAACCGTCTTTTTCAACTGTTTTTTTCTGAACCACGAACATATCGCCTGATTCAACAACAGTTACCGGAACAACGTCTCCTTCTTCTGTGAACACTTGAGTCATTCCGACTTTTTTACCAAGAATTGCTTTCATTTTTACACCTCCTATTTTCTTACAGCGGATTACCATATGGTAATCATTCTAAGCAGAGTGCATCATATATTTTTTCTCTACTTGCTTTACAGTTTAATTTCAATGTCTACACCAGCCGGCAAATTCAGCTTCATCAGCGAATCTACAGTTTTAGGAGTAGGATTGGTTATGTCAATCAATCTTTTGTGAGTTCTTTGCTCAAACTGCTCTCTGGAATCTTTGTACTTGTGAACTGCTCTAAGTATTGTTACAACCTGTTTTTCTGTTGGCAGCGGAATTGGTCCCGCTACGGTTGCGCCTGTGCTTTTAGCTGTTTCCACGATTTTCTGTGCAGATTGATCAATTAATTGATGATCATAAGCTTTCAACCTAATTCTTATTTTCTGTGCGTTTGCCATTTTTTTACCTCCTTCTTCGTATGTCATCCATACAACTCGGAATTGCTCGATACACCCTGCCGGGTGTTTCTTGTTTTTAGTTTTTTAACAATACCGGTCGCCCTGTTTCCTGACAGGACATACTCTGCAGAAATTCCCTGATTTTTTAAGTAAAACCAGCAACCTTCCACGTCATCGCATGTGGCAAGCTTTATTATAATATACTATCTTTTTCTATAAATCAAGTGTTTTTTTCGCTTTTTTTGATTTGTTACGAATTCTTAACTTTTAAGCTTGTTCAACTCTTTTATCTACCCTTATTCCCAGCTTTTCCATCTTATAATATAGAGTCTGCCTTGGAATGTCCAATCTTTTTGATGTCTTCAAGACATTGTAGTTATTTTGCCTCAATGATTCGCTTATTATTTTACGCTCATATTCATTCATCATTTCATTGAGAGGTGCATTAATAACTACTTCGTTTTTCTCTTCTACTCTGTTTTCCTGGATATCATCTGATTCTTTATGATTCATGTCAATATATTTCGGCAAATCTTCTATTGCTATAACATCTTTCTCGGTTATATTTACGGCATGCTCAATAGAATGTCTCAGCTCTCTTATATTTCCAGGCCAGCTATAGCTGCGGAAAAATTCAATCACATCATCAGTAAAACTCTTTATATTTTTATTTAAGACCCTATTGAACTCGTTTAAAAAATAATATGACAGCACTTCCAAATCCTCACTTCTCTCTCTGAGTGGCAAAATGCTGAAGTTAATTACATTTAATCTGTAAAACAAATCATTTCTCAATCTGCCTTCTTCTATGGCTTTGTACGGATCCTGATTCAATGCGGTTATAATCCTAACATCCACGAAGCGAGTTTTATTTTCGCCTATTCTTCTTACCTGACCTTCTTGAAGAACTCTCAAGAGCTTTGCTTGAATCATTATATCCATTGAATTTATTTCGTCCAGAAATAGCGTACCTCCATCAGCCGCCTCTATAAGTCCTTTAGAATCCTTGGCACCCGTAAAACTTCCCAATGCAGTGCCAAACAGCATGCTTTCCAACAGTGTTACGGGAATAGCTGCACAGTTTTGCGCTATAAATGGGTTACCGCGTCTTTTGCTTAAATTATGAATACTTTGTACGATTAACTCTTTTCCTGTTCCTGTTTCTCCGTAAACCAGCACAGGAGACTTGCTGTCTGCTATTTTTTTTATTTTTAGCTTTATATCATTTACAAACTGGCTTACTCCTACAATATCGTCAACTGTATAGTAAGCTCTGTCTATTATTTCGCTTTCCTGTTTTTTATTATATCTATTTTGATTTTTATACTGGTCAACATCTGAAAATATTTCAATTGCTCCTGCAATTTCTCCGTTTTCATAAAATGGCACGGTATTTGATAAAATAGTTACAAGTTTCATTTGATAGTTATAATAATTCTGAACATAGTTCTTTATGACCTCGCCGGTGGTTAATGCTCTCATTATTGTACTTGTCTCTTCTGTAAGCTTAGGGAATATCTCCAGCATATGCTTACCTATGGCGTTTTCCACATTGAGCCCCGCCAGATCATTTGCCGACTGATTATAAAAAACGACAATCCCTTCCTTATTAACAATAAATAATCCGCTGGAGATATTTTCAGATATTAGCTTTAAAATATTCTTGTAATCCATATAATCACCCGCCATTAATTTTTTACATACACATTTATTATATCACATATTGGATAATTAATATATTTTTTTAAGCAGATGTCCAAAAATTGTGCCGGACGAATGTGACTGTAAAAAACACCATCCAAAAATTTTCTTGGATGGTGTTACAGTTATTGAATAATTAAATTATTAAGCTAATTATTTAGCCTTTATTCTTTTGGCATTGATTTCTCTCCAAAGTTCTACATCAACACCTTTCCAGGAAAGTTTGTCAGGATCATAATAAGGATCTACGCCGGCCTCCATTTGTTCAACATAATCTTTGTACAAAGCAATACATTTTGGGAATAATAAGATAACGATTAGCATATTAACCCATGTAGTTGTACCAAGAGCGAGGTCTGAAAGATTCCAAGCTGTACCTGATTCAATGATACCCCAGCAGAATACTAATATAGGCATACCAAATTGCATAGTTCTTGTTATCATTTTACGAATTTTTTGTTGTTCCGGCTTTTGGAATAAGTATAGAGCTGCTGTTTCTGCTTCATAGTAGTAGCTGATTAAGCATGTGAAAGAGAATAATAACAACATAAATGCGATAAAGATATTTCCTAATCCACCAAGAACTGTACTTGCAGCCGCTTGAACGTATACAACACCGCCCCCAACGCCTGCAGCAATACCGCTGCCATTGTAGCCGCCTGCTGTATTGAAGGTATCAGCTAAAAGAATCAAAAGACCCGAGCATGTACATACGATAACTGTATCTAACCATACACCTGCAGCATTTGATAAACCTTGTTTAATTGGATGGCTTGTTTCAGCAGCAGCCGCTGTCGGTGTAGACTCACCCATACCTGATGCAGATGAGAACGTACCTCTCTTAACACCTTGCTGAATAGCGGCACCAATGGTAGCACCAAATACAGCATTCATTCCAAATGCTGATGTAACAACGTTAGAAATCAATGCAGGAACTTTTGTAATATTTAACACTACTACTATAAAAGTAACCGCCATGTAAACAACTGTCATAAACGGAACTACCATAGATGCTACGGAGCTTATACGTTTGATACCGCCAAAGACTGTTATAAACAGTAATATTGCGATAATAGCAGAAGTAACCGCCATTGGAACACCTGTTGCTTCACGGAATGCATCAGAAATTGTGTACGTAGCAGCCGCCGGCATAAATACAGCGCAAGCCACACCAAAAACTACAGCCATAAATGTACCATATGCTTTCCAGCCAAGACCACGCTCTGCACAGTAAGCGCCACCGCCACGATATGCACCATCAACACGGATTTTATAGAGCTGACCAAGTGTACACTCAGCAAAGCAAACTGCAGAGTTGGTCATGCCTATAAGTATCATCCAAAACATTGCACCGGGACCACCCATATAAATTGCAACGGCAACACCTGCTATATTACCTGTACCGATACGCATGGCCATCGTTGTACAGAAAGAAGCAAAGGAAGAAATACCTGATTCAGATTCACCTTTTTCTATGATACGACTCCACATATCTCTAAAACGAACAAATTGGAAAAAACCTAATCTTACTGTAAAATAAATACCGGCACCAGCGATAAGCACAAGCATACCAATACCCCAGATATAGCCATTTGCCCAATCAACAAAGTTATTTAAAAAATCCATCATAATGTCTCTCCTTATTTGATATTATTTTTTTCAAAACACGGGCATTCCGCACTGTCGCAAAATCGTGTGACAGCATGGCAATCCTCCTGCAACACGGTATAAATTAAACCTCTCCAAATACCATCCCCCTTTCTTTTCAGCCATAGGTTTTCTCTTTAAAATATTTGGTAATGTTTTCATGAATAATATAAATTAATACAAAATCATATAAAATTAATGCAACTATTATGCCAACTGCTTTTTCTAATAAAATACATAAATCCAAGCTCACATCATTTAGTTTTTCGTAGTAATGTACAAAAAATCATAATATCCTATGTACAATTATCTTACATATGTACAAAATTCCATAAAAAAACAGAGATAGTCCACAGTGTCGTGAAATAAGCACGACACCATGACAGTCTCCGTTTAACATCAAGGTTGCAGTCTCATTCACCAAAATATTCGCTCCCTCTGGTCGCATATTTTGGGAATTCGTTGCAAAAGACCTACCGCTATTTTTCAGAGAAAACCGTTCTGAAAAATAGGGTTAGGGCTTCTTATTTTATTATGCTTGTAACAACGCCTGAACCAACTGTTCTTCCGCCTTCTCTTATAGCGAATCTCAGTCCTTCTTCTATTGCTATCGGATGGATTAATTCTACTATAAATCTTGCGTTATCTCCAGGCATACACATTTCTGTTCCATCTTCCAAGTCTATTTGGCCTGTGATGTCTGTTGTTCTGAAATAGAACTGTGGTCTGTATCCGTTAAAGAATGGTGTATGTCTTCCACCTTCTTCTTTTGTCAATACGTATACTTCTGCGTTAAATTTTGTGTGTGGTGTTATTGAACCAGGTTTTGCCAATACTTGACCTCTCTGGATTTCAGTTCTCTGAACTCCTCTTAAGAGCGCTCCTATATTGTCTCCTGCCTGAGCCTGATCAAGTAATTTCTTGAACATCTCTACTCCTGTACACACTGTTTCTTTTGGCTCTTCTGACAAGCCTACTATCTGAATCTTATCCTGTACTTTCAGGATTCCTCTTTCTACTCTTCCTGTCGCAACTGTTCCTCTTCCTGTGATTGAGAACACGTCTTCTACTGGCATTAAGAACGGTTTGTCAATATCTCTTTCCGGTGTTGGTATCCATTCGTCTACCGCTGCCATAAGTTCAAGTATTTTATCTCCCCATTCTCCGCTTCCGTCTTCCAGAGCTTTCAATGCTGAGCCTTTTACTATCGGTGTGTTGTCTCCGTCGAATTCATATTCTGATAAAAGTTCTCTTACTTCCATCTCTACCAATTCGATTAACTCTGGGTCATCTACCATGTCTTCCTTGTTAAGGAATACTACTAACTTAGGAACTCCAACCTGTCTTGAAAGAAGGATGTGCTCTCTTGTCTGTGGCATCGGACCGTCTGCTGCTGATACAACCAGGATTCCTCCGTCCATCTGCGCTGCTCCTGTAATCATGTTCTTTACATAGTCAGCGTGACCTGGGCAGTCTACGTGTGCGTAGTGTCTGTTACCTGTTTCGTACTCTACGTGAGAAGTTGAAATTGTTATTCCTCTTTCTCTTTCTTCAGGAGCCTTGTCTATGTTGTCATAGCTTATTGACTCTCCTGTTCCGTATCTGTCGTGTAATGTCTTTGTAATAGCTGCTGTTAAAGTTGTCTTACCATGGTCAACGTGGCCAATTGTTCCTATATTAACATG
>DNNV01000247.1 GCA_003497505.1 Clostridiales bacterium
CACAATACTCACATTTGTGAGAGATTTCAGGCACTGATAATCAAGAATGACGGTACATATTTTTACATCTGCAACTTGCTGACAGTTGATGAAATACAGGACGTGCTTGGACCGGATATAAAGGTTTATGGATGGTTTGACGGCGATGTCTTTACGGATACCGTAAAGAAGGCCTTTGAGGAAAATGACTTAATAGGAAAAACAATAGGCGTTAACTCTACAGAGAGAGCATTTCTGATTCTTCAGATAATGGAAGCGGTCGATGTGCATTTTGTAAGCGGAAAGACAATCCTCGAAGAAATGAGACTGATAAAGGATGAGGAAGAGCTGGAAAACCTCAGAACTGCGGCTCGTATCACGGATGAATCCTACGAGGAGCTTTTGAAGTTTATAAGACCGGGTATCAAGGAAGCAGATATCGCGAGAAGAATGAATGAAATATTCAAAGAAAAGGGTGCCGATGAAGGCTTTACCATGGTTTGCTCAGGGCCTAATTCATCATATCCTCATTATAACTCCGATCAGAGAGTGATTCAGGAAAAGGACGTAATAGTTCTCGACTGGGGCTGCAAGTACAACGATATGTGTGCGGACATGTCCAGAACGGTGTTTGTTGGAGATATATCAGAGGAAGAAAAAAAGGTTTATGAAATAATACTTGCATCTCAGGAGGCGGGTGAAAGAGCGGCTGTTGAGGGTGCATACATCCCTGATGTTGACAGGGCCGCAAGAGAAATAATAGAAAATGCCGGATATGGCAAATACTTTCCGACAAGGCTTGGACACGGCATAGGATACTCTGTGCATGAAGCTCCGGACATAAAGGCAAGCAATAAAAGAAAACTGGAAAAAGGCATGGTTTTTAGCATTGAGCCGGGAATTTACATGGCCGGGAAGTTCGGTATGAGAATTGAAAATATAGTTGCTGTTACCGAGAACGGAAATGAAGTTCTGAACAAGGCCTCAAAGGAAATAAAGATAATAAGGAATAAATAGCACAACTCCCCGTTGTTTATAGTAACAGCGGGGAGTTGTATTATAGAAAGCGATAAAGCAGGAAGACAATCAAGCCCATTGCTACTGCGAATATCAGCACATATGGAACGATTACCGAAAGTATAGCTAATATCATCGCAAGCAAATCACTTTTTTCAAGATTGAGCCTTTCGGGAGATTCACCTTCGTTTATTCTTTTCAGATGCTCCTCTTCCTGTTTTTCAGTCGGGAGATTAGCCTTCCTTATTCTTTCCAAATCTTCTTCTACTCTGGATTTTCTGCTTTTCCAAATAGGCATTTAAAACACTCCATTAACCTTGTGGCACATTGCGAAATGTTCGCTTTCTACTTCCCTGTACTCAGGAACATCTGTCTTGCATACATCATGAGCATATGGGCATCGTGTATGGAAGCGGCAGCCAGAAGGTGGCTTTGCAGGTGAAGGTATATCGCCTTTTAAAATTATCCTTTTCTTAGTAGCCTTCAGCGATAGGTCGAAGGACGGAACGGCTGAAAGCAAAGCTTCGGTATAAGGGTGAAGAGGATTGTTAAATATCTGCTTCTTTGGCCCCTTTTCAACAATCTGTCCTATGTACATAACTGCAACATCATCACTTATGAATTTAACAACGGACAAATCGTGAGAAATGAACAGGTAAGTAAGTCCGAAATCATCCTGTGCATCCTTTAAAAGGTTTATAATCTGTGACTGAATGGAAACGTCCAGCGCAGATACTGCCTCGTCACAAACGATGAATTCAGGATTTACGGCAAGTGCTCTTGCAATGCAAATACGCTGTCGCTGTCCACCGGAAAATTGGTGCGGATAGCGGCTTGCCTGCTCAGGGAACAGTCCACATTTTCCTATAATTTCAACAACTTTGTCCATCATCTCTTTTTTGCTCTTTACGATACCGTGCTGAAGCATTGCTTCTCCAACAATTTCATAAACAGGAAGTCTTGGGTTTAGTGAGCTGTACGGATCCTGGAATATTATCTGCATTTGAGTTCTAAGGTTTTTAAGCTCTCTTCGACTCATTCCATAAACATTTTTTCCGGCAAATGTAACCTGACCTTCAGTGGGGTCAAGGAGCTTGAGCATGGTTCTTCCAAGCGTTGATTTGCCGCAGCCTGATTCGCCTACGACACCAAGCACACGACCTTTTTTAATGCTGAATGAAACATCATCAACAGCCTTTACCTGTCCGGTTGTTTTCTTGAAAACGCCTGATTTAATTGGAAAGTATTTTTTAAGGTTTTTTACTTCTACTATATTTTCGCTCATTGTTTTGACCCCCCTTCAGTGTATAAGTAGCATGCTATTCGATGCTGTCCGTCCAATACAACCTCTTCGGGAAAAGCGGTCTTGCATTTGTCCATAACATGGCTGCAACGCGTGCTAAATGGGCAGCCTGCGGGCAGATTGTTCAAATCGGGCACATTTCCGGGTATAACATGAAGCCGTGAGCTTTTTGTTGACATATCCGGCTTGGAAGCAATCAGTCCAATTGTGTAAGGATGCCTCGGGTTTTTGAAAATATCCTCAGTGGTTGCGACCTCAACAACTTTGCCTGCATACATAACCATTACTCTGTCGCACATTTCAGATATAACGCCCAAGTCGTGAGTTATAAACATAATTGAAGCATCTATTTTTTCCTTAAGCTCATTCATCAGATCCAGTACTTGAGCCTGAATTGTTACATCCAGCGCTGTTGTTGGTTCATCTGCTACAAGAAGCTTCGGCTCACATGCAAGAGCCATTGCGATCATCGCACGCTGTCTCATACCACCTGAAAGTGCAAAGGGATAATCATCCACCACTCTTTCGGGATTAGGTATTTTAACAAGCTCAAGCATTTTAATGCTCTCCTTATATGCTTCTTTTTGGCTCATGCCTCTATGAAGCATAAGAGACTCACTTATTTGTCTTCCGATTTTAAATACTGGGTTTAATGATGTCATTGGCTCCTGGAATATATAGGATATGTCATTTCCTCTTATTTGCCTTATTCTTTCATCAGATACCTTGAGCATATCCTCGCCGTTTAACAGTATTTCACCGCCAACATATTTTCCGGGAGGTGTTTCCACCAGACGCGCTATGGACATGGATGTAATGCTTTTTCCGCAACCTGATTCACCTACGATGCCAAGGGTTTCTCCCTTGTTTACGTAGAAGCTCACATCATCGGCAGCCTTTACAACACCTCTTTCCGAGTAAAAATATGTTTTAAGGTTCTTAACCTCTAATAATTTTTCCATAATCCACCTACCTCTTCATCTTCGGGTCAATTGCATCACGCAGACCATCACCCAATATATTGAAACACATAACAGATACAAAGATGCTGATTCCAGGCGGAATCCAATACCACCATTTAGATTTAATTACTATTATGTCTCTTGCCTCTTGAATCATATTACCCCATGAAGGTGTGGGAGGAGAAACTCCGAGACCGAGGAAGCTCAGGGATGTTTCGGTCAAAATAACACTTGCCATTCCTAATGTTGCATATACTATAACATATGCAAGTACGTTTGGAAGCAGATGCTTGAATATTCTTTTCACGTCACTTATTCCAAGAGCCTCACATGCTTCCATGTATTCCATTTCTCTTAATGTAAGTATCTGTCCTCTCACTATACGAGCGATGCTGGGCCAGCTCAAAAGTGCAAGAACAAGGATAAGTGTTGGTATGCTATTTCCCAATACTGAGCTTATGGTTATACATATCATCATGAAAGGGAAGGACAGAAATACATCTGCAACACGCATTACAATGGTGTCGATTATACCTCCGTAAAATCCTGCAAGGCTTCCCAGAACAATACCTATGGTGCATTCCAATGCAACAACTGCCAATGCAACTCCGAGAGATATTCTGCCTGCATAGAACAACCTTGTAAACAGGTCTCTTCCTATTTTATCGGTTCCAAGCAGGTGAGTGCTGCTCGGAGCTTGATCTCTGTACTGTTTTTCCATGTTTGTTCCTTCTATGGAATATGGAGAAACAGCAGGGATTATTACACATAGTCCTATTATTATAACAAGTACTACTAAGCTTACCATTGCCATTCTATTTTTTCTCAGTCTGTGAACAACGTCGCCCCAGTATGAGCGTTCCTTTCTTACATTGCCTGTTTTTTTATTTTCATATATGCTGCTATTTGTCATGGCGGCCTCCCTTAATCATATCTAATTCTCGGGTCGGCCACGGCATACAGTATGTCAGCCACAAGTGCGCCTAAAAGCGTGAGAAATGCAAGCATTGCATTTATTCCGAGAATTAAAGGATAATTTCTGGTCAGGGTTGCTTCAATGGTAATTTTTCCAAGACCGGGAAGACCAAATATACTTTCTGTTATTACCGCGCCTGATAACAAGGCAGGTATCTGGAAACCTAACAATGTTATGATGGGAATCGCCGCATTGCGAAAAGCATGACGGTAAATAACGACTTTTTCTTTGAGTCCCTTTGCGCGTGCCGTCCTTATATAGTCCTGCTTGATAACCTCAAGCATGCTTGAACGTGTGTAGCGCATGAAGCTGGCAGTGGAACCGAGCCCTAAGACTATACTTGGAAGAACTAAGTGCCATGATATGTCTTTAAATTTTTCCCAAAAAGTCGGATTGAACAAAAGCGGGTTTTCAAGACCGAACAATGGGAATAGCTGTACATCCACCGCGAAATTTTTCAACAGCAAAAGACCGAAGAAAAATGACGGTATACTTATGCCAATCAATGAAAATACAGTCAGGGCATTATCTGCAAAGCTGTATTGCTTAGTTGCACTTATTATACCAATAGGCACTCCAAGGAGTACCGAAATTGCCAGTGATACAATAGATAATAGCAGTGTTGCACCCATATAGTCCTTCATTACAGCCGTAACAGGTTTTTTATGAGTGATTGAATATCCTAAGTTTCCTTTTAAAGCTTCTCCTATCCAACTTATGAACCTTTCATGCCAAGGTCTGTTTAGACCAAGCTTTTCTATTAATTCCGCCTTTTGTTCAGGGGTTGCTTTAGGGTTCATCATATTTGAAGCCGGAGTTCCCGGAGCCATTTCAAGTATTATAAATAAAATAAGAAGTATTCCCAGCATTACTGGAATCATCTGCAAAATACGGCGAATGATGTAATTTTTCATTTTTAACCCTCCTTTTAACATTTAAGATGCAGGAGGGTAAAACCCTCCCGCATGTCAGGCATTCAATTGATATTTGTTACTCAATTGATATATTTTTTATAACATCCGTCCATTTTGCATATGTTCCTAAATCCATGCCTTTAACTCTGGTGTTAATACCCCAAAGCTCTTTTCTGTAAGCAATTATAATATGAGGTATTTCCTCATTCATTATAGCAGCCCACTCCTTGTATATTTCGGCTCTCTTAGCCATATCAAATTCTGCTTTACCTTTTTTAACAAGCTCCATAGCATCAGCATTCTTGTAGCCTGAAGAGTTGAAGCCGCCTGCTACATATGCATCGTCATCAAACAGTGCACCTGTCGGGTCCGGGTCGATGCTTAGTACGAAGCCCATTGTGTAAATATCGAAATCCTTGTCTGCCGGTTCGGGGTCCATTGTACGTGAAACAACTGTATCAAAGTCCATTAATTCTATTTTCAAATCAACTCCAAGCTGTTTCCACGTATCCGCTGCCATACCTGACAGAGTTCCCGGCCATGATGAATCAGTATAAACCAGCCAGTTTACACTGAACTTCTGACCATCCTTGTAACGGAAGCCGTCAGAACCCATTTTCCAGCCAGCCTCATCCATCAATTGACCTGCTTTTTCCATATCAAATTTGTATGGGTTCAAGTCTGACGCATCAGGGAATGCCCATGATGATGGAGAAATAGGAGCCATACCAACCTCTGCCAGACCTTCACCATACTGAGCATCTATGAAGGACTCTCTGTCCAATGCATACATAAGAGCCTGCCTTACTTTAACATCTGCGAGCTGAGGTCTTGTGCAGTTAAAGCACATATAGGTGTAGCCGTTTCCGAGGTAGTTCGTTACGCTTATATTGCTTAATGCATTAGCAGCAGCCAAGTTATCCTTGCTTGATGATATTTGAGCGAAGTCTATTTGGTTTGTCTGAAGTGCAGCGAGAATACTTTCATCCGGAACTTCACTTACCAATACGCCGTCAATTTTAGCGGCATTTGCGCTGTCCCAATAATTTTGGTTCTTTACAAGCTTTATAAACTGCTTTGGTGCATAGCTGTCAAATGTCATTACATGAGAGCCGAGCGGTTTTTCGTTCAACGCAAGGAAATCTTCCCACTTGTCAAATTTGTAATAGTGCTTTGGCATAATTCCGTATATAAAGGATTCAATATTTGCAGGTGCTGCCTTGTCGTCAGCAAATGTAAAGGATATTGTTTTCCCGTCTATTATTTTGATGGCATCAAATGTAGCCTTTGCACCCGAGTGGAACTCATCATATCCCTTCATGGAGCTTACTGCATATGCTCTCGGACCATTGTAGTCAGGGCATGCTATTGTTTCATATGTAAAAGCAACGTCCTCCGTAGTTAAAGGTGTTCCGTCTGAGAACTTGATGCCGTCCTTTAATGTAAAGGTATAGGTCAACTTATCATCTGAAAGTTTCCAATCAGCCAGCATTGGAACATATTCACCTTCACTGTTGTTTATTGTCAGTGCTTCAAACAATACACTTGTGATATAATCATCATAAGTAGTATCTGACATAATAGGGTTAAATACTCCTGAGAAGCCGGTTCCTCCCATCTTTAAAATTTTGTTTGCCTTGATTTCTTCTTTAGGTGTTTCCGTCTTTGGTTGTTCCGTCTTTGGTTGTTCCGGTGTGCCGCTTTGCTCTTTAGCACCGCATCCTGCAAACGATATCAGCACCATTGCAACAACAAGAATTAATGATAATAATTTTTTGGTTTTCATAAATTACCCCCTGATTTTATTTTCCCATATTGGGAATTATAGAGATGCCTATTCAGCATCGACTATTATAATGATATTATATCTGTCTTTCCATATTTAGTCAATGTGTTAACGAATATTTGCCTTATATTAACGCAGTATCCTAA
>DNNV01000311.1 GCA_003497505.1 Clostridiales bacterium
AACTCTGATATCACAGCTGCTGGGTGGATTTATATTCGGAATAGGCGGCGGTGTGGAGTTGCTTGGAATGTACAGCCGTTTCTCATGGACGTCTTCTCTTGGGTATGGCTGGGATGCTGTAATTATAACAACGCTGGCAAAGAAGAACCCTCTGTATGTTCCGTTTGCCGCATTGTTCCTTGCATATCTGAGAACAGGGGCATCCATGATGTCCATAGCTACAAATGTTCCTACAGAAATAGTTACGGTAACACAAGGAATTATAATTTTATTAGTTGTTGCAGAGCAATTCTTAAGCAAGTATAAACATAAGATGATAGCTAAAGAAGCCAAGGCTACTTTAAGCAGCATAAAGGAGGCCGAATAATGATAATTGATGCGCTTTTTTCACCGGAATTTTTAAATGCTGCACTGAGAGCTACAACACCCATACTGTTTGCCGCTCTGGGCTCCGCAGTTGCTTCAAAATCTGGAATAACAAACATGGCTCTCGAAGGTATGATGCTGTTTGCCGCATTGTTCGGAGTGCTGTTTTCCGCAGCGTTCCATAGTGCATGGGCAGGATTTTTCCTTACAGTGGCAGTGGGCGGCTTCATAGGACTGTTTCTTGCATTCTTTGTACTTAAATTTAAAACGGATGCAATACTTGCGGCAATAGCGATCAACATTGTCGCCAATGGTGCCACCATACTGATTTTGCTTATGGTTGCAGGGGACAGAGGTGTTTCTTCATCTGTTAGTTCAGTTGCGCTCCCGAGAATCAGCATACCTGTAATTGAGAAAATCCCATACTTCGGAGCAGTTATATCCAACCAGAATATACTTACGTATATTGCGCTGCTCATGGTGGTGGCCGTACATTTATTTTTGTACAAGACACCTCTGGGACTTAAGGTAAGAGCTGTGGGAGAAAACAAGAACGCCGCTGAATCAGTTGGTATAAGTTCCAAGAGAATTCAGTACATAGCCTTGGTTATAAGCGGTATGCTTGCAGCTATGGGAGGTTTTTTTCTTTCAGGAGGCTACATGACAAATTTCACAACAGGCATGAGTGCCGGAAGAGGCTTTATCGGTCTCGCGGCAAGCTCGATGGGAGCAAACACTCCCGTAGGAGCATTCCTCGTATCGCTTTTGTTCGGTGCTGCTTCGGCGCTGTCCAATATATTGCAGCTGGGATCATGGCCATATGAACTAATACAGATGATTCCATATGTGACAACCATAGTGGGATTAGGAATATACAGCTACAGAAGAATGAAAAAGAGAGAAAAACTGAGCGAAAAATAAAAATGTAAATGAAAGCTGTGCGGCAACAATAGAAGGTGCGCAGCTTTTCGATTAATATGGAGGACAAATGAAAAAGAGAAATATAATTATTGACTGTGACCCCGGAATTGATGATGTGGTGGCGCTGGCATTTGCATTTGCCAATGAAGATAAATTTAATATTCTGGGTATCACGACTGTTGCAGGAAATCAGTCAATTGAAAAGGTTACGGATAATGCAATAGGATTAGCCTCATACTTAGGCAAGGACATAAAAATCTCCAAAGGAGCAAAAGGCCCATTGCTGAGAGAAAAGAAGCCAGCAAGTTTGGTCCATGGTGAAAACGGAGTAGGAAACTATGAATTTCCTCATACGAAGAAGCTTTATTCCGAAAATGCTGTTATGTTCCTGAGAGATACACTTATGGCATCCGAGGAAAAGGTGACGTTGGTGCCTGTTGGACCGTTGACAAATATAGCGCTGCTGATTAAAACATTCCCTGAGGTAATGGATAAAATAGAGCTTCTTTCAATCATGGGAGGAGCAACAATCGGAGGAAACACTACTCCTACAGCTGAATTTAACGTATGGGCAGATCCAGAGGCAGCAAGGATTGTATTCGACTCCAAGCTTCCTATAGTAATGAGTGGACTGAACGTTACACACTCCACAGGATTGTACAGGTCGGATGTTGACGATCTTATGAAGAGCACAGGCAAGGTTACAAAAATGTGCGGAGAAATTCTGAACTTTTACTTCAAGGGAGACCATGTCAATAATGGAACATTCACTCCTATTCACGATGCGTGTGCGCTTATGTACCTTATTTATCCTGAATTGTATTCTTTCAGACACATGCCGGTTACGGTAGACTGCTCTGAAGGGCTAGGAAGAGGAAACACCGTATGTGATGTGAGAGAATGGCTGAAGTACGATGAATCATATCCAATGGTGCTTACAGAAGTTGATCTGGAGAAATTCAGAGAAATTCTACTGAGAGATTTGTATAAGTTAGACGAATCATATAAATAAAATATGCAGGAGATTCCCCTGCTACATATAGGAGGAAAATATGGGAAAGGTAGTTGTGGTAGGGTCCATAAATGTCGATATGGTTTTTACCTCTGATATACGGCCTGAGGCGGGAGAGACGGTTCTTGGAAACACATTTTCACTCATACCGGGAGGCAAGGGAGCAAATCAGGCTGTGGCAGCCGCAAAGCTGGGCGCTGAAAGCGTCATGGTGGGATGCGTCGGGCTTGATTCAAATGGCGATTTTGCCGTTGATAGCTTGAAGGCAGTAAATGTAAATACCGAATGCGTAGACGTGGTGCACAATGTTCCAACAGGTGTTGCAAATATAATAGTCGCTGAAAACGACAACAGCATCATAGTTATTCCGGGTGCAAATTACAAGGTTGACAGAGAATTGGTGAGCAGATACAAAGACGTTGTGTTGTCGGCAGACATAGTGCTTTTGCAGCTTGAAATACCTCTGGAAACAGTTGAATATATACTTGATTTATGCAGTGAGAACAATGTCAAGGTTCTGCTGAATCCGGCTCCTGCAGTTGAGCTGAGTCAGTCTATGATAGAAAAAGCATCGTACATAACACCAAATGAGCACGAGCTTAAAATAATTCTTGGAAAAGATTCCACTGAAGAAGAAATGAAAAAATATCCCAACAAGCTTATTGTTACATTAGGTTCCAAGGGAGTCAAGTATTTTGACGGAACTGAAATTAAGCTTATACCGTCGTACAAGGCAGAGGTGGTTGATACAACCGGAGCCGGTGATACATTCTGCGGAGCTCTTGCAGCGGCGCTGGTAAGAGGCGACGGGCTGGAGGATGCAATCAGGTTTGCCAACAGGGCAGCTGCATATTCCGTTACAAAGCTGGGAGCGCAAAGCGGAATGCCCACCTTGGAGCAGTTGGAGAAATAAATATATAAAAATAAAATGACCTTCGGGTCATTTTTGTATGCCCTAACCCCAATTTTTCAGAGTCTTTTTTCTGAAAAATGGCGGTAGGTCAACCGCAACGAACTCCCAAAGTATGCGACTGTAAGGAGCGGATACTTTGGTGAGTGAGACT
>DNNV01000307.1 GCA_003497505.1 Clostridiales bacterium
CCCTTGGATATTATTTCTTGGGTATGATGAATAAAAGAGAAAAGAATCTCGAGGAAGCAGAGGCAAATTTCAGTAAGGCTACTGAATTGGGCAGAGGAAGCTTTATTGAGGAATTTTCCACACAGAATTAAGGCCAACGGTTAAATAAATAATTATGATTTGGAAGGATGCTATGAATATTACGGAAAGAAAAAATCAAATAATACTCCATGATGTGAAGGACTTCAATTCAACACATATCTTTGACTGTGGCCAGTGCTTCAGATGGAATAAAGAGGATGACGGCTCATATACCGGGGTGGTGGGCAAAAATGTCATAAATGTTGTGCAGGAAGGCACGGATGTCACATTCAACAATATAGGAATAGACGATTACGAGAATATAATAATGGACTATTTTGATTTCAATACAGATTATTCCGAAATAAAAAAGGCTGTTAATACGGATGACATCATGGCAGAAGCCATAAAATTCGGCGAAGGAATCAGAATTTTAAATCAGGATGAATGGGAAACAATGATTTCATTCATGATTTCCGCCAACAACAGAATTCCCATGATAAAGAAGGTCATAGAGAATTTGAGTACTTCATTCGGTGATCATATATGCAGCTACAGAGGAAGAGAATATTATAGCTTTCCAACCCCGCAGCAGCTTTCGGACACACCTGTTGAGAAAATTCAGGAATGTAAGGCAGGCTTCCGCTCTCCGAGGATAAGGGATGCAGCTTCAAGATTTCTGAGTGAACGAGATATTGTTTACAATATAAAGAATACAAGCTATGATGAAGGACTGGAATATCTGAAAACATACGCCGGAATAGGGGACAAGGTTGCCAACTGCATACTTCTGTTTTCAATGAAGCAGTTTGACACATTCCCCGTTGATGTGTGGGTGAGGAGAGTTATGCAGACGCTGTATGTGGACAAGGATACAAAGGATGCCGATATAAGGAAGTTTGCGGAGAATAAATTCGGGAAGCTGTCAGGCTATGCACAGCAATATTTATTTTATTATGCACGTGAAAACGGCATAGGCAAGTAATACTGCAAAAAATTTTCTAATCCGCTCATAAAGATATTGACAAGAAACTATGAATTGAATATAATATTAATGTTGCCGGGGTGTAGCGAAGCTTGGTATCGCGCATGGTTCGGGACCATGAGGCCGAAGGTTCAAATCCTTTCACTCCGACTCATTAACAGAGCAGCTTAGGCTGCTCTTTTTGTATGCCCTAACCCCATTCTTTCGCCTGACAGGGAGAAAAAGAATGGCGGTAGGTCAACCGCAACGAGTTCCAGATTTGCATGAGCGTCAGCGAATAAGCAGATACGTGAACGAGACTGTGATTGTGCGGAAAATAAATTAATACATTTTTATACATTTGCTGGATATTATTAATTTTATGTGATATAATGTTGTATCATATGCAAGGAGGTTGTAATGTCTGAGGAAAAATATAGCGGAAACGAAGTGCTGCTGCTTTCAGGCGTGGGGACAATGGAAGCAGAGATAATAATTTCAAAACTTAAGTCATACGGAATACCTGTGCTGAAGAAATCAAAGGGAATCGGGGGTCTTATGGAGATTTATACCGGAGTGAACTCATACGGCTCAGATATATATGTCCCGGAGGATGCGCTTGAATTGGCACATGAGCTTCTTGGCCATGCGGCGGATGATGAGATACTTGAATAGCTTAGACGGAAAAATGCCTGTATTGCTGATGTCTGTGATCCTTGTGGTTTTTCTTATATGGCAGAACAACGATGTTGTTGTAACGAAATATGAATATGTGGGAAAAAGATTGCCTAAAGGTTTTGATGGCTTAAAGATTCTGCATATTTCAGATTTGCACAATAAGAATTTTCATGGAAAGCTTTATGATAAAATCGAAGATATAAATCCTGATATCATTGTAATTACCGGTGATTTAATAGACCGCAGAAGAACAAATATACCGGTTGCGGCAGAGCTTGTAAAGAATATGGCTAAGATGGTTCCTGTATATTATGCATCAGGTAATCATGAGCAGCTTTCAAGGCGATATTCTGAGATAAGGGATACTTTAATCGAATTAAATGTTAACGTTTTAGATAATTCATGTATTTTATTAAATAAAAATGGAGATGTAATATCCATAAGCGGTATTATTGACCCCTCAGTAAATTTCAGCAATAAGAACTATAATCCGAAAAAAAACACATCATATGTAAAAAGCAGTATAAGCGAAGCTGTAGAGGATAAAAAATTGTTTAACATCCTTCTTTCTCACAGACCTGAATATTTCGACGTATATGAAGAGGAAGAGGTGAATTTGGTATTCAGCGGCCATGCCCACGGCGGGCAGATAAGAATTCCGTTTTTAGGAGGAGTGCTTTCACCGGACCAGGGCTTTTTTCCTGAGTATTCGGAGGGAATGCACAGCCTGGGAGAGACAACGATGGTTGTC
This sequence comes from Clostridiales bacterium, assembly GCA_003497505.1. Classification (GTDB taxonomy): domain Bacteria; phylum Bacillota; class Clostridia; order Tissierellales; family Sedimentibacteraceae; genus Sedimentibacter. The sequence continues at coordinate 2,454 of DNNV01000307.1, forward strand.
AGCAGAGGGTTGGGTAACAGTCTTTTTCCGTTCCGTGTTTTTAACCGTCCGGAGTTGGTTGTTGTTACATTGAAATCAGAATAGTATTTTTGCTACGAATATTTTGGCGGTATAATCCGGATAACTTACGTTTGACATGGAATTCGTATTGCCTAAGATAAAACTAAAGAAAAATTGTTAATACAAGGAGAAAACTTATGAAACCATCAATTAATTCAAACATTTCATTAATAGGAGTTGCTATTGACCTTGGAGCAGGTACACCGGGTGTAAGCCTCGGACCGGCAGCTATACGCTATGCAGGAGTTGTGGAAAGACTCACAAGGATAGGATATGGAGTAAAGGATGAGGGAGATATAGTTGCAAACAGACCGTTAAGTCCTTTGACCGACGGTATAAAGCTGAGATATCTGGATGAGGTTGCCAGAGTGAATACAGAATTGTGTAGCAAAGTTTCAGATGCCATGAGTGACGGAAGATTTCCGTTGGTGCTTGGAGGAGATCACAGCATTGCAATAGGAACAATTGCCGGCGTTTTACAGCACAAGAAAAACATTGGAGTAATATGGTTTGATGCTCACGGGGACATAAATACTGAAGAAACGTCACCTTCAGGCAACATACATGGCATGCCTATGGCAGTCAGCCTCGGATACGGTCATGACCGTCTCACTTCAATCGGCGGCAAGGATGCAAAGCTAAAAGCTGAAAATATTGTTTATATAGGATGCAGAGATCTTGACCAGGGCGAGAGAAATGTATTGAAAGAGCTTGGAATAACTGTGTTCACAATGCATGAAATAGACCGCTACGGTATGACTGAAGTTATAGATAGAGCAATAAAGATTGCGGGAGAAGGCACTGATGGCATTCATGTAAGCTTCGATGTGGACAGCTTGGACCCTGCATATATTAAAGGTACAGGAACAAGAGTACCTGGAGGGCTCACATATAGAGAGGGACATCTTGCACTTGAGATGATAGCTTTATCGGAAAAGGTTGTAAGTGCTGAGTTTGTTGAGGTGAATCCAATTATAGACATAAAGAATGAATCTGCAAAAACAGCAGTGGCTTTAATGGGCTCATTGCTGGGAGAATGGCTGATTTAAAAATTTATCCGCATCCTGAAAGGGATGTGGTTTTTTTTACAGCAAATTTGGGCCATTTGCTTATTTCATTATCTGTGACCTTCTGGGTTGTATAATAAAATGAAAATTCTCATCATCGGTATCCAGAGGTTTTAAAGTTACATTAAGATTTGTTGTAATATTATGGTAGATCTCTGTATATAAAATATACGCGTTGTAATGGCCCGGATGATATACGGTTATGAAATAGAAGTCTTTGTTGGTCGGTATAAGTTCATTAAGTATGGGCAATTCAACGACGGGTGTTTTTCCATCTTTATCTGTAAACAGCTGATGAAGTAGAGTGCCTTCTCCCGTATCTGAATAATATCCCGAGACAGTGACCCTTGAAACTTTTACGATTGCATTAGATAAAGGCTCTGGGCGTCCGTCACTGAACACGTTTATTATAAGTTTTCCTGTAACTTCTTCATTTGTGTCCTGAACACACAACTTTTTGCGGAGTATGTTTTTGGCGTGATAAGGTTTTATTGAAATTTTCATTTAAACACCTCAATAGCTAATTATAGCTTATTATATGCACGAATTATTAAAAGGCTATAGCTTTGTCAATTTGGGTCAGCAATATAAATATCAATATATTATTGACTATTTCCACAAATTAGAGTA
>DNNV01000308.1:0-1486 GCA_003497505.1 Clostridiales bacterium
AGAAATTGCAGGTGAGTCAAATGCAATGAGTTCCAGATTTGCATGAGCGACAGCGATTAAGCAAATTTGTGAACGAAACTGCGATTCCCAAAGTATGCGACCAGAGGGAGTAAATACTTTGGTGAAGGTCGACTGCGTTCTCGAATACGAAAGGCATCAGACAAAGAGGAGATGAAACCTCTTATAAATAAAATAAACTATCTGCCAACTTATTAAATATAAGAAACAGATAAAGAGGAACCCTATGGATACAGTTAAGCTTTCAGTAAGAGAGTTGGTTGAATTTGTATATAAGAGCGGAGACATTAATGTCAAGGCTATGAGTGCCGAAAGGGCTCTGGAGGGAGTTAAGGCTCACAAGCTTCTTCAGTCCAACATGGGTGAAGGGTATCACAAGGAGTTTTATCTGAAGCGTGAATTTGAATTCAACAGCATACTCTTTGTTATTGAAGGCAGGGCGGATGGAATAATAGAGGAAAATGACCAGACCACAGTGGATGAAATAAAATCCACATATACAAATTTAGATTTGATTGATGAAGATTACAATATGGCACATCTGGCACAGGTAAAATGCTATGCTTACATTTACGGTCTGGACAAGAGCTTAAATGAACTGAATGTGCAGCTCAGATATTTCAACCTTGACACAGGTAAAATTAAAACAATTTCTCATAGATACACTATGTCCGAGCTGGAAGGGTTCTTCTACAGCCTCTTGAACATGTATGTGGACTGGGCACAAACAATTATTAATCTCCGGAAGGAAAGAGAAAAAACCGTTGACGAACTTAAATTCCCTTTTACGGAATACAGACAGGGACAAAGGAATTTTTCCGTCGCGGTGTTCAGAGCAATAAAGGAAGGAAAAAAGCTGTACGCACAGGCTCCTACGGGTGTGGGAAAGACAATATCCGTGTTGTTTCCTGCAATTAAATCATTGAATTACAAAAGTAATTCCAAAATATATTATCTGACGGCAAAATCATCAACTAAATCAATTGCATTCAACACAATAAAACTGATGACTGAAAAGGGGCTAAGGCTGCGGACCACCGTCATTACGGCAAAAGATAAAATTTGCCTTATGGAAGAAACTAAATGCGAGCCTGAGTATTGCCCATATGCAAGAGGATATTATGACAGATTAAATGCTCCACTTAAAAATTCTGTAAAAAACCACTGTCTGTACGACAGGGAATACATAGAAAGAACTGCTGCGGAGCATGATATATGTCCCTTTGAATTCAGCCTGGATTTAGCGTATATGTCAGATGTGGTGGTGTGTGATTACAATTATTACTTTGACCCCAGAGTTGCTCTTCAAAGAGATGATGTTTTCAAAAATAGTAATGATATACTTCTTGTAGACGAGGCACACAACTTAGAGGACAGAGCAAGGAGCATGTACTCACCTGAGCTGATCAAGGAAGAGTTTTATGATACTTATAAATTAATGAAAAGCATCAATAAAAAAATAGGCAGC
>DNNV01000308.1:1637-2862 GCA_003497505.1 Clostridiales bacterium
AAAATAGGCAGCAGCCTATCGGTAATCAACAAAAAATTTATTGAAATAAAGAGAAGCTCTCAGGAGCCATTCATATTTGAAGAAGAGCCAGCAGACTTAATAAATGCCCTGAGAAAATTTGCATTGTTGGCCGAAGAATATATAAATGACAGGAAAAATGTCAATATTCCCGAACAGCTGATTGATGCATATTTCAAAAGTGTTTTTTTCATTAAAATATCGGAAATTGCAGACGATAATTTTTGCTTCTATGCCGATTTTACCGGGAGAAAAACAATGGTGAAGCTATTTTTGACGGATCCTTCAAAGATACTTGGAGAAATTCTGGAAAGGGCGTGGTCTTCGGTATTTTTCTCGGCTACATTCACACCTCTGAAGTTCTTCAGATACATGCTTGGGGGAAGTGAAGATGACTACATATTGAAAATAAGGTCTCCCTTTGATGAAAATAACCTAAAGCTCATGATTACACAGGATATATCCATGAAGTACGAGCTGAGGGATTCAAACATTGAAGCTGCCTGCGGCTGCATCAATGAAATCGTAAAGGGCAGGACAGGAAATTACATGGTGTTTTTTCCATCCTACAGCTATATGGAAAAAGCATCAGAGGTATACAGAAGCCTCTATGACACGTCCAATATCATATTCCAGGCTCAGGGCATGGATGAAGCAGAGCAGTCAAGAATTACTGATAAATTCAATAATGAAAATAGTGTGGTTCTGTTTACGGTAGTAGGAGGTGTTTTTTCTGAGGGAATTGATTTACCCCTTGAAAAATTAATAGGAGCGGTTATAATAGGAACCGGAATACCTCAGCTTTCCTTTGAAAGAAACATCATAAGAGATTTCTTTGATGCAAAATTTAATTCAGGATATGATTTTGCATATAAATATCCCGGATTTAATAAAATTCTACAATCTGCAGGAAGGGTCATCCGGACGGAAAAAGACAGAGGCGTGGTGCTGCTCATTGACTCAAGGCTGTGCCAGATGTCATATGTCAGGCTTTTTCCCGAGCATTGGAAGCATTATAAAAATGTGAGCAAATCAGAAGCGATTAAAAATGAAATTAGTTTGTTCTGGGAGGAAAAAATATGAATATATTGTCTGAAGAAAATGTTAAAAACGAAGCTATAATTAATAAAGAAGAGCTCAATAGGCTACTTGATGAGGATAGCTCGAAAATTCATGAGGTAATACGCGTTATAAACAGAAAGGCAGT
>DNNV01000021.1 GCA_003497505.1 Clostridiales bacterium
CAGGATGAAAAATCCCAGCTTAAAAATAAAGATAAGGCGTTTAAGGTTCTGAAGGCGAGGCTTTATGACCTGTATCAGCAGGAGCAGAATGCAGAGCTTGCGGAAGCAAGGAAAAGCCAGGTTGGTTCCGGTGACAGAAGTGAAAGAATAAGGACATATAACTTCCCTCAGGGAAGGGTTACAGACCACAGAATAGGGATGACTCTCTATAAGCTTGATGGATTCATGGATGGAGACATCACTGAAATGCTTGAAGCCCTTTTAACTTCCGACCAGGCTGAAAAACTGCAGGCAGTTGCGGAGTGATTGCAGAATAATTGTATGCCCTAACCCCATTTTTCAGAGTCTTTTTTCTGAAAAATGGCGGTAGGCCAGCCGCAACGAATTCCCAAAGTATGCGACCAGAGGGAGCTGATACTTTGGTGAATGAGACTGCGCACCTCGGACATGAGAAGTCTTTGATTCCCTAAATCAAAATAATTATATATGGGAGGCTGACATGGCAAAGAATGAAAAAAGCAAATTAGAGAAACTTGTTTCACTTTCAAAATCAAGGGGTATTATATTCCCAGGATCTGAAATATACGGAGGATTGGCAAATACATGGGACTATGGTCCTCTGGGAGTCGAGATCAAAAATAACGTAAAAAGAGCATGGTGGAAAAAATTCATACAGGAAAGCCCATACAATGTGGGACTTGATGCAGCCATACTCATGAACCCAACAACATGGGTTGCCTCAGGCCATGTGGGCGGCTTTTCCGACCCGTTGATGGACTGCAAGGAATGCAAGGCAAGATTCAGAGCTGACAAGCTGATTGAAGACCACATGCATGAAACAGGAACTGAAGAGGTAGTTGACGGCTGGTCAAATGCTAAAATGGAAGAATACATCAGTGAAAACAAAATTGTGTGTCCTGAGTGCGGTGCTTCCAATTTTACATCCATAAGGAAATTTAACCTTATGTTTAAAACATTCCAAGGCGTTACGGAGGATTCGCAGTCCGAAATCTACTTAAGACCTGAAACTGCTCAGGGGATATTTGTTAACTTTAAAAACGTATCACGCTCCACGCGAAAGAAAGTCCCGTTCGGAATAGGCCAGATTGGCAAGTCCTTCAGAAACGAAATTACACCGGGAAATTTTACATTCAGAACAAGAGAGTTTGAGCAGATGGAGCTTGAATTTTTCTGTAAGCCCGGAGAGGACATGGAATGGTTCTATTACTGGAAGGAATTCTGCATGAACTGGCTTCTGAGCCTCGGAATGACAAAAGAAAACTTACGTTTCAGAGATCATGAGCAGGCCGAATTGTCCCATTACAGCAACGCTACATCAGATATTGAATATCTGTTCCCATTCGGATGGGGTGAGCTTTGGGGAATTGCGGACAGAACAGATTTTGACCTGAAGGCTCACATGACTACTTCCGGCGAGGACCTGACTTATCAGGATCCGGTTACAAATGAAAAATATGTGCCATATTGCATAGAGCCGTCATTGGGTGCGGACAGAGTTACACTTGCGCTGCTGGTTGATGCATATACTGAAGAATTACTTGAAGACGGAACGGAAAGAGTCGTGCTCAAGCTTCATCCTGCATTGGCACCGTTTAAGGCAGCCGTACTGCCTCTCACAAAGAAGCTGAGCGAGCAGGCAGAAGAGCTGTATCATTCATTGCAGAAACATTTCAATGTTGACTACGATGATGCGGGCAGTATAGGAAAGAGATACAGAAGACATGACGAAGCAGGAACACCTTTCTGCATAACTTACGACTTTGATTCTCTGGAAGACAACGCTGTAACTGTAAGAGACAGAGATACAATGGAGCAGACAAGAGTAAAAATTGATGAATTGATTAAATTCTTAAACGAAAAAATAGCATTCTAGTATGCCCTAACCCCATTTTTTCGACCTTAAGGGAGAAAAAAATGGCGGTAGGTCAACCGCAACGCTTATGACTCGACCCAATTTCTTCGACCGTGAGGGAGAAAGAAATTGCAGGTGAGTCAAACGCGATGAGTTCCAGATTTGCATGAGCGGTAGCGAGTAAGCAAATTTGTGAACGAAACTGCGCTTCCCAAAGTATGCGACCAGAGGGAGCTAATACTTTGGTGAATGCGACTGTGATATGCCCTAACCCCATGTTCCGAAGTTTTCTCCGGAACATGGAGTTGAATAAAGAACGAGTCCCCAAGCATAGAGAGGAGCGATTCACATAAAACTTTCAGACAGACAAAATATTATTATAGAAATTATTGAAAAGCACCAGCCGATTACAGGAGAAGCAATTGCCGAAAAAATTGGACTTACAAGGGCAACCTTAAGGCCTGACCTTGCTGTACTGTCAATGTGCGGGTTAATAGATGCAAAGCCCAAGGTGGGGTACTTCATTTCGGGCAAAAAAAATAACAGAGATATTGTTGAAAAGCTTTCTGCAGTAAAGGTTTCAGACATAAAGTCCATTCCCATAAATGTTTCTGAGAACACCAGTGTTTACGATGCAATCGTGACTATATTCCTTGAAAATGTAGGAACGCTTTTTGTTGTTGAAGATGAGGCTTTAAAGGGAGTAATATCGAGAAAGGATTTACTTAAGGCTGCCATGGGCGGTAAAGATTTAACGACCATACCTGTGGGCGTCATAATGACAAGAATGCCTAAAATTGTATATTGTTCCGAAGAAGACTCAATTATTGATGCTGCGGAAAAAATAATCGAGCATGAGATTGATTGCATTCCCATTGTAGCAAATATGGGAGACGGAAAAATCAAAGCCTTGGGACGCATATCCAAGACTAACATAACTAAAGTACTGTTGGAAATTTCCAAGTAAACGATTAAAGAGGTATTTATGGAAAAGATTAATATTTATGCAGTTTCCGATTCTCTGGGTGAAACTGCGGAACAGGTGGCAAAGGCTGTAATGAAGCAATTTGACATTACAGATTTTGATATAAAAAGAATATCCTACGTCAATGACCGGGAAGCAATCGACACTTTAATCGAGAAGGCTTCAAAGGAAAATTCATTTATTGTCTTTACACTTGTTGTTCAGGAATTAAGTGAATATTTAGCGGAAAAGGCAATGGAAAACAATATAGGAGCGGTTGATATAATGACACCGGTGCTTTTGCCTCTTGTAAAGCAGCTTGGACTTTCTCCTAAGCAGGAACCGGGCTTATTGAGAAAGCTTGACGAAAAGTACTTCAAAAAGGTTGAAGCCGTGGAATTTGCAGTAAAATATGACGACGGAAAGGATACACGGGGAATCCTCCTGGCAGATGTTGTACTGGTGGGTGTTTCAAGAACGTCCAAAACCCCTCTGTCAATGTATCTGGCACATAAGAATGTGAAAGTTGCCAACATTCCTCTTGTTCCGGAAGTAAGTCCTCCGGAAGAATTAAAGCTGATATCACCTAAAAAAATCATAGGACTTACACTGAACATTGAAAATTTGAATAAAATCAGAAGAGAAAGACTTAAGGCCATGGGGCTAAAGGATACGGCCAACTACGCAAATATGGAAAGAATTTTTATGGAGCTGGAGTATTCTCAGAAAATAATGAAGGATTTAAAATGCAAGGTTATTGACACCACAGATAAGGCAGTTGAAGAAACGGCATCTATAATAATTGATTATATTGCCGAAAATAACAAATAATACTGAGAGAGTGATGTGGATGAATATAAGAGAAAGATATGAGCAATTTGAAATCGACCATCTTTCCGAAAGAGCGGCGAAAAGCAGTCTTTCAAAGGGAAGAGAGCTTCCCGAGCAAAAATGTGAAATAAGAACCGAATATCAAAGAGACAGAGACCGTATTCTGCATTCAAAGGCCTTCCGAAGACTTAAGCACAAGACACAGGTATTTTTATCTCCCGAAGGAGACCATTACAGAACAAGGCTGACACACACCTTGGAAGTGTCGCAAATATCAAGAACCATTGCACGAAGTCTGCAGCTCAACGAGGATTTGACTGAGGCCATAGCTATGGGACACGACCTGGGACATACTCCCTTCGGCCATACAGGAGAAAGAATATTGAACAAACTGTGCGAAAAAGGTTTCAGCCACAATGAGCAGAGCCTCAGAGTAGTTGAAATGCTTGAAATACGAAATGGCAATCAGGGTTTGAATCTTACATTTGAGGTGAGGGATGGGATACGCAATCATCCTCTCAATTGCAGCCCGGCAACATTGGAGGGGCAAATAGTCAGCATATCTGACAGAATAGCTTATATAAACCACGACATAGATGATGCTTCAAGAGCTGGCATTATTAAAGAAGGCCAGATACCGGAAAAGTTTTTCAAACATCTGGGTTACACTCACGGACAGAGAATAAATACCATGATAGTAGATGTAATAAGAAACAGCATGGATAAAGACATTGTTTCAATGAGTGATGAAACAGATAAATACACAAGAGAACTGAGGGATTTTCTGTTTGAAAATGTGTATTACAACAAAGTGGCAAAAAGTGAAGAAGAAAAAGCAACTTTTATAATAGGAAAAATATTCGAATATTACACGATACATTTTGATGCACTTCCTGAGTTTTACCTTAAGATTTACGAAAAAAGTAACAGCAGCAAAAGCGAAATAATAAAAGATTACATT
>DNNV01000253.1 GCA_003497505.1 Clostridiales bacterium
ATAAACGGTATCTTTATTTTATTACCGGAAACCCTCTCTCATTTTTTATTTTGTAACTTATATTGACATTGTTCATATTTCATAATATAATCTATATGACTAAAGATAATATTTGGTCATATAGATTGGAGGGTAGCAATGCCAAAATTTAGTGAAAACGAAAAATCAATCATACAGGAAAAACTTTTATCCGAGGGAGAACGCCTTTTTTCCCTGCATGGAATCAGAAAGGTAACAGTGGATGATCTGGTGAAGGCTGCCAGTATTGCAAAAGGTTCATTCTATGCCTTTTACAGCAGCAAGGAACATTTATACATGGATATTTTGGGGAAACTGCAAAAAAATATATGGGAAAACCTGGACATTTTCTTGAAAGAAAATTCTTCACTCGCCCCGAAAGAACTCACAAAACAGGTCATTCTTTTTTCATTCAGAGAAATACGTAAATACCCCCTGCTTATGCAGCAGGATGCCGAAACAACAAATTACCTTTTCCGCAAGATGCCGAAGGATGTTATCGATGAACATACAGTTGATGACAAGCGTGAGCTTGCGAAATTAACGCAATACGGCGTTATGTTCAAATGCGATTTGGAACTTGCTGCGAGAACATTGCAGGTACTTGCAATAACTTTTTTCAATTTACAGAATAACAGCAGTGACCACACTGATGTAATGGAAATCCTGCTGAATGGTGTAATCAATGAGATTGTGAGTGATAGTAATGATTAGCGTTCACAATGTATCTTTTAGGTATCCCTCCGCAAAAAACAATACCATAAATGAAATTACGTTTAATGTGAAGCAGGGCGAAATATTTGGTTTTTTAGGCCCCTCCGGCGCAGGGAAAAGCACTATGCAGAAAATTTTGACAGGTGTGCTCCGGGACTACAGCGGAACTGTGCGCGTATTCGGTGACGAGGTAAAGAACCGAACCGGCGGTTATTATGAGAAAATTGGAGTTGATTTTGAATTCCCCAACTTCTACAACAAATTCACCGCTATCGAAAATCTGAAATACTTTGCTTCCTTGTATTCCTCTAAAACAGCGGATCCCATGACATTGATGGAAAAAGTCGGACTTCACAATGATGCTCATAAAAAAGTTGGGAGCTTTTCAAAGGGAATGAAAATGCGGCTTGGCTTTGTACGCTGCCTGCTGCATAATCCGCAGCTGATTTTTCTGGATGAGCCGACAAGCGGCCTCGATCCGGCCAATGCAAGGATATTGAAGAATATAATTACAGAACAAAAAAAGATGGGGAAAACTATAATCCTGACCACGCACAATATGCATGACGCAGAGGAGCTCTGCGACCAGGTTGCTTTTATTGTTGACGGCAGGATAAAAGCCATGAACACGCCTCAGAAATTGCGCAATGCAGACTCAAATACACGTGTGCATTTTCGCATTGCTGTGAACGGGGAAGAAGCAGAAAGGGATTGCTTGATTTCTGAATTGGGAAAATCCTCCGATTTTCAGCTTGCGTTAAGGGATGGGACACTAAAAAGCATTCATTCTGAAGAGCAGTCCTTAGAAGATGTTTTTATCAGACTTACAGGAAGGTGTTTACAATGAGACTTTTTTCAGCACTTCTAAACGATGTTCACTTCCAGATAAAGTATGGATTTTATTTTCTTTACACCTTTTTCAGTGCAATATATATAGCAGTACTGCTGGTATGTCCGCAGGAATATAAAAAAACAGTCGCAGCCATTATTATACTATCTGATCCTGCAATGCTTGGCAGCTTTTTTATAGGTGGTATATGGTTGTTGGAAAAGGGTGAGGGTTTGCATAGGTATTGGGTAATATCGCCGCTCCGGACCTTAGAATACATCTTATCAAAATCCGTATCTCTTGCGCTTATTTCAACCATAGCGGCAAACCTTATTGTTGCCGCAAGCCTGAAGCATGATGTAAATTATGCCATGCTGACATTCAGCACATTTGTAGGTTCCATGGTATTTACCATCATAGGGCTGATTGTCGCAACCTATGCCCAAAGTGTTAATCAGTATATGATACTCGTGTCTCCGCTTGAAATTATCATCACAACTCCTCCGATATTGGCGGCATTCGGCATATGGTACCCGGCTCTTGATGTATTTCCCGGAATGGCCTTATGGCACCTTATTAATTATTCTATCGGCAAAACAAACCATATAGAAGCATGGTTATTTCCTGTTCTTCTGCTATGGTTTTCCGCAGCTCTCCTGCTGTCGTACAGACGCATACCTCCTGCCATGCAAACGGAAGGAGGCAATAAGGTATGAGACAGACAATTAAATTATTTGAAATAGGACTAAGGCAGATTGCAAGGGACGGAATGCTGCTCGTTCTGTTGCCTGCCCCACTGTTGGTCGGGATAACTTTTAAATTTGCAATACCTTTTGCAGATGGCATTCTACCAGATAAATTATCTTTTTCCCTGCTGCCGTGGTACGGGCTTGTTGATGGTATGCTAATCTGCTTAACGCCCATGTTCACAGCTATGGTATCCGCTTTCCTCATGCTCGAGGAACGTGACGATGGAATAAGCGCTTTTTATCAAATTACACCTGCCGGAGGATACTCGTATCTTGCGGCACGAATTTGTATTCCTTCGATATGGGCATTCGCGACAACCGTTATCGTTGTGTGGTGGCTTAATATTTCCGGTCTGCCCACAGCTGTTATATGGACTTGTTCACTCATTAGCACACTTGAGGGTATTGCTTTATTCATGATGCTGGTATCGACAGCCGGAAACCGTGTTGAGGGGCTTGCATTGTCAAAGCTGATGGGAGTCAGTCTTTTGGGGCTACCTCTTGTTTGGTTTGCCCCTGCTCCTCATTCATATCTTTTAGCATTTATGCCCTCCTTCTGGATCGGAAAGATTATTATTGACGGCTCAACTGTATTTTCAGCCACATCCGGCCTTTTGTCATGCCTTATATGGATAGCGTTGTTTATAAAAAAATTCATGTTGCGCATACAGTGAAAAAAGCGAAAAAATGGTGCAGCACACGCTGCACCATTCATATTTAATTTTAATCTCTCTGGCAAAGCTCCACTAAAACTCCGCCTGTACTTTTCGGATGGCAGAATGCTATCTTGGCTCCGCCTGCCCCGTAACGAGGTGTTTCATCAATCATTCTCATTCCCTGTGCCTTCATTTCGGCAATGGCTGCCTCGATGTTTTCAACTCTGTATGCAATGTGCTGAACACCTTCGCCGTTTTTAGCTATATATTTGGCAATTGGGCTGTCCTCTGCTGTTGCTTCAAGCAGTTCAACCTCCGAATCACCTGTTGGAAGGAATGCAACTCTTACTTTTTGCTCTGCAACAACTTCTGTTCCGGCTGATTTAAGCCCAAGCACATTTTCATAAAATTTAAGTGAATCTTCTATGCTGTTAACCGCAATGCCTATGTGGTCAATTTTTAATACCATTTCTGCCTCCTTGTAATTCTTGTTAATTCTTGATTTGCTAACTTCTTATTGTTTCCAGGAATTCATCCCTGACTTCATATAAATTCTTTTCTTTTCCCAGTATCTTGCCGACCTCGGTTTCAAGCCTGTTGTCTATTGACGCATATGAAAACACAATCTTTCTGAGCTCCGCTTCAATAAGCTCAACAACCTCAATCTTCAGGTTGTTTCTTCGTCTCTCCTCAAGCATACCGCCTGACTTGAGATAGTCCATATGACTGTCTATTTCATCCACCAAGGCATCAACACCTTCATTTTTTGATGCAATAACCTTTAATACAGGCGGTCTTCTTTCCATGACACCGTTTAAATCAAGCATCATATTTACTTCTGTAGCGGTTCTGTCCGCTCCGAACAGGTCGCTTTTGTTTATGGCAAATATGTCGCCTATTTCCATGATTCCCGCTTTAATTGACTGAATATCATCACCTAGCCCCGGGACCATTACCATCAATATGGTGTCTGCAGTCTTCACAATATCAACCTCTGACTGCCCAACACCTACGGTTTCTATTATGATGTAGTCATATCCTGCCGCATCGAGGATTTTCAGTGCGTTTTTTGTGTATTTTGAAAGGCCCCCCAGATATCCTCTGGTACCCATGCTCCTTATGAACACACTGGGATTTAAAGCTAGGTCCTGCATACGTATCCTGTCACCCAAAATTGAGCCTCCCGAGTAAGGGCTGGTAGGGTCAATTGCAATAATGCCTACCTTCTTGCCTCTGTCAACAAGAGCCTTGGCAATTTTGTCTGTCAATGTGCTCTTTCCGGCTCCGGGTGGTC
>DNNV01000383.1 GCA_003497505.1 Clostridiales bacterium
TTTCAACCGCTACAAGTATATTTCCTTTTATGCCTCTTATCTCAAGGCTCACGTATCCTCTTGACTTATCCTGTTTATTTATACGCTCAAAAAATTTCATTATTCTATAATTTTTATTATTCATGAAAACCTCCCAAAATACCTGTTACAAAAATATATGCCGGTATTTCCGTAAAATTACAGTAAAGTATTCATTTTTACAATACTTTTGCAATATCGTACAGAGAGCTTAAAACAAGCCAGTTCTGCGGGAAATATCTCATGACGTTCCAATAGCCTACACCCTCAAGTCCATACTCAGAAAATAAATCTAACTTTGCCTTTATGCTGCGGGCATCCTCAAACCACACCTGATGCTGCCTGCCTTGATCGTCGTAGTAGATAAAGTACGGAGACTGAGCTGTTTCATCAAACTTTATATGTGCTCCCACAGTTGCTGCCAGTTCCACTGCTCCCACATTGGAAATTGATTGTGCCTTTGAAACGCCCTGTACATACGGCAATGTGAAGTCATATCCGTAATTCGGGATACCCATAAAAATTTTATCCCTTGGAATTTCGGTTACTGCGTAATCAAGAACCTCTCTCACTTTATTTACAGGTGCCACAGCCATTGGAGGACCATAAGTATATCCCCATTCATAGGTCATGAGCAGCACCCTGTTTGCTGCAGCGCCGATGGCATGGTAATCATGTGCCTCGTAAAGAAGTCCAGGTTGGTCGGCTGAAACCTTTGGCGCAAGAGCGGTTATCACAAAAAATCCCTCTTCATTGAGCCTCTTGGTTATGTTACCGATAAACTCAACAAATTTTTCTTTATCCTCGGGAAGAACATACTCAAAATCTATGTCAAGTCCGACGTATCCCTTTTCCTTCATTGTCCTCACTACATTTTCTATTAAGTTATTCTGAACCACGGGGTCGTTTAAAATGGTGTGCGCCAGCTCATTACTGAATGTTCCTTCTTCCGTCAATGTAGAAATGTGCATGAGTGGTGCCACACCGAAATCTCTTGCGATTTTTATTAATTCTTCGTCATCAATTCCTATTAAATTACCTTCAGGTGTCAGACCATATGTGAAAATTGCCAGATATGTCAGATAAGGCAGTGTCTTCATAAGCACTGTCCTGTCTATATTTGGATATGCATACCCTATAACCTGAATTGGCCCCCGTTTTTCCTCATTTAGCGTTATAGTTATTTTTTCTCCCGGGAATATAGCATCCGCGTGAGTTATTGACGGATTGTACTGCAGCAATCGCGAAACTGTGGTTCCATATCTTTTGGCAATGTTTTCAAGAGTATCTCCGGGCTGAACCGTATGAACAACATCGGGTACGAGAATAACCAAAGTCTGACCTGGAACCAGCACGTTCGGATTGGCCAGTTCATTATCGGATATAATTTTATCGGGATTGGCATTATATTGCTTTGCAATAGAATATATTGTTTCTCCCGGCTGAACAACATGTATAATCATAGCTTCTCTCCTTTCCTTTCTTCCAACAGTATATGCATCAGAAGCTTGATTGTTAAATCGGAATAGGAAATAGAAAGGCGAAAAAAACTCGAAAAAATGGGGTTAGGGCATACATAAAGGGACAGTTTATGTCCCTTTATGTTATATTTAATAAATCCTATCTAGGAGGACAGGCCTGTTACACGCCGAAAAGCAGGTCTCCGTATGTTGGAAAAGGCCAGTATTTTTTAGCGGTATTCGTTTCAATTTCATCTACAACTGCTCTAAGCTCCTGCATGGCAGAAAATATATATGCTCTGCTGAAAATTGCACGCTCAGCCACATCAATACAATTTTTAATTTCCAGAAGTCTGCTTTCAAGCAGTTCCGTCTTGCTGTACAAGGAATGCATGAGCAACGATAGTTTCAATATTATTTCTTTCTCGGCTCCGGAGTCTGCATCCGGCACAAACACCATTTTAGAATTTGCTGTATCACTTAATTCTTTAATATATGATACCACTGCCGGAATTATGTCCTTCTTAGCTATTTCTGCAAACGTCAGAGCCTCTATGCTTAACTCCTTGATGTATTCCTCCAGCACTATTTCGGTTCGTGAATTAATTTCCTTTTCAGTCAAAATGTCGAATTTCTCAAACAGCTTGATATTTTTTTCAGAGGTGAAGTACGGCAGTGACTCAGGTGTTGATTTCAGGTTCAGAAGTCCTCTTTTTTCTGCCTCTTCAACCCACTCGGCCGTATAGTTGTTTCCGTTGAAGATGATTCTTTTGTGGTTTTTTATTGTATCTTTAAGCAGCGTATTCAGCGCAGCGGTAAAGTCCTCTTCCTCCTCCAGAATGTCGGCAAACTGTGATAATTCTTCCGCAACGATTGTATTCAGCACCATGTTGGGACCGGCAATGGAAAGCTTTGAGCCAACCATCCTGAATTCAAATTTGTTTCCTGTAAACGCAAAGGGAGAGGTACGGTTTCTGTCTGTGGTATCTTTCGGAAATGCCGGTATGGCATCAACCCCCACATTCATCTCTCTCTTGTATTCCTTGTCATACTTGCTGTCTCCTTCAATTGATTCCAGTACAGACGTCAGCTCATCTCCTAAGAATATTGATATTATTGCCGGAGGAGCTTCATTCCCTCCCAGCCTGTGATCATTTCCCGCAGTTGATACAGACACCTTGAGCAAGTCCTGATATTCATCCACCGCCTTTATAACAGCGCACAGGAACAATAAGAATCTTGCATTTTCCCGAGGAGAATTTCCCGGCTCCAGCAAATTTACACCTCCGTTGGTTGAAATCGACCAGTTGTTATGCTTTCCGCTGCCGTTGATTCCTGCAAAAGGCTTCTCGTGAAGGAGACATGTCATCCCGTGCCTGAGAGCGGTTTTTTTCATAAGCTCCATTGTAAGCTGGTTGTGATCGCAGGCAGCATTTGTATTTGTGAAAATCGGTGCAAGCTCATGCTGAGACGGAGCAACCTCGTTGTGTTCTGTCTTTGCATATATGCCCAGCTTCCACAGCTCCTCATTCAACTCCTTCATAAATCCAGCAATCCTCGGCTTTATCGCTCCGAAATAATGATCCTCCAACTCCTGCCCCTTCGGCGGCTTTGCTCCGAAAAGTGTCCTTCCCGTATATACCAAATCTCTTCTCTTTTTAAACAGCTCCGTATCTATAAGAAAATATTCCTGCTCCGGGCCAACCGTTGTGATAACCCTGCTTGTTTCTGTATCACTGAATAGCTTCAATATTCTCAGTGCCTGAATATTGAGAACCTCCATGGACCTTAAAAGCGGTGTCTTCTTGTCGAGAACCTCTCCTCCGTATGAACAGAATGCCGTCGGTATGCAGAGAACACCATCCTTTATAAAGGCATATGATGTTGGATCCCATGCGGTGTAGCCTCTTGCCTCAAATGTTGAGCGAAGCCCTCCCGAAGGGAAGCTGGAAGCATCCGGCTCTCCCTTTATTAACTCCTTGCCCGAAAACTCCATTATAATTTTACCGTCAGAAGAAACAGATATAAAACTGTCATGCTTTTCTGCCGTTATGCCGGTCATAGGCTGAAACCAGTGCGTAAAGTGAGTTGTACCTTTTTCAACAGCCCAGTCCTTCATTGCGTTGGCAACTACATTGGCAACATTCAGGTCAAGGCTTGCACCGTCCTGAATTGTTTTTTTAAGCGCCCTGTATGTATCTTTTGGCAGCCTTTCCTTCATTACTTCGTCATTGAATACCATGCTTCCGAAAATATCCGATATATAGCTCATAACTACCTCCAAAATGCAAAAAAGCGCCGCAGGTTTTAAACCTACAGCGCCTTTGCTGATTATGTTAGAATTATATACACTTGATTTCACGTTTGTCAATATATTTTTTATAATTTTTCACAACTATTTATTAATAAAATGACTTGACATTTATTTTTGTCTATATTATAATTTCAAAAATATCGGAATTTTGATTATTTTCCGTATTTATTTCATCAAATATGAACAAAGGCGTTCATTGACCGTTGGTTTTACCGACGGCTGTCATGCGCCCTTTTTTATTTATATGGCAGATAATTAATGTATAATAATGTACCCGCCACAGGAGGTGGAATTATGAAATATACAATTGATGAAGTCCTTCAATTCATCGGCGACAACGACGTGAAGTTTGTGCGCCTTTCATTTTGCGATATGTTCGGTATCATGAAAAACATCTCAATTCTGGCAGATGAACTGCCCCGCGCCTTTGAATCGGGAATTTCCTTTGACGCTTCTTCAATAAAGGGATTTTTAAATATCGAGAAATCTGATTTGTTTTTATATCCGGATCCCTCAACACTGTCCATACTTCCCTGGAGACCGCAGCAGGGAAGAGTAGTACGATTCTACTGCAGCATTAAATATCCGGACGGCTCTCCTTTTGAGGGGGACGGCAGAGTCATGCTGCAAAAAGCTGTTGATTCCGCTGACAAGGCAGGCTACAGGGTAGAAATAGGCTCTGAGTGTGAATTTTACCTGTTCGGGGAGGATGAAAACGGACATCCCACCACAATACCTCATGACAATGCGGGCTATCTTGATGTCGCTCCTCTTGACAGGGGAGAAAATGTGAGGAGAGATATATGCCTCACCCTTGAGCAGATGGGGATTTTACCCGAATGCTCCCATCATGAACAGGGACCAGGCCAAAATGAAATAGACTTCAAGTACAGCGATGCCATGTCTGCCGCAGATAACCTGATAACCTTTAAATCCGTTGTCAAGACTATTTCACATTTAAACGGGCTTTATGCGTCCTTTATGCCAAAGCCCTTGAAAAATTGCAGCGGAAGCGGTCTCCATATCAATATCTCACTGTTGAAAAACAGCATGAACCTATTTGATAAGATTCAAAATGAGTCTTCAGATGAGGCTGAGAGCTTTATAGCCGGCATATTGAACAGAATAAGGGAGATAACAGTATTTCTTAATCCGCTTACAAATTCATACAGCCGCTTCGGTACACACTCGGCTCCTAAGTTTATCACATGGTCATATCAAAACCGTTCCCAACTGGTAAGGATACCTGCGGCAAACGGTATTTATTCAAGAATGGAGCTGCGTTCTTCAGACCCCAGCTGCAACCCCTATTACGCCTTTGCTCTGCTGATTTATGCAGGCTTGGAAGGAATACAAAACGGATTAAGGCTTGAGGAACCTGCCGACATAAATCTCTATGATGCCCCTGAAGATGTATTGAAAAGCTACGAAACTATTCCCGGCACTCTGAGGGATGCCGTCGAATGCGCGATGGAAAGCCAATTTTTAAAACAATGCATTCCCGAAAAAACCTTGAGAAAGTACCTGCAGGCAAAGTCTGAAGAATGCAGTCAGTACGAGATGGCTAAAAACAAGGAAATATTCGAGCACAATACTTATTTCTACACAATCTGATCGCTTTAAAAATCTTCATTGCTGCAAAAAATATGAGAGGTGGTGATTTCATGGACAGTGTGCTTATAGTTTCCGGCTCAGGAAAAGGTACAGAGCTTATTGCACAGCTTATAAACGCAAATTCAAGAATGCACGTATCCTGCGCCGGAAGCGGCGGAGAAGCAAGGCGAATGCTCAATGATTCAGACTATGATTTAATTGTTATCAACGCACCTCTTCCCGATGAATTCGGAGACGGACTCGCGATCACCGTCACTGAAATCAGCGCCTCCGGAATTATACTTATTGTAAGAAGCGATGTGGCGGTTGACATATCGGAGAAGCTGGAAAGCTACGGCGTGCTCGTTGTGTCAAAACCGATTATAAGGCAGGTTTTCATGCAGGCACAGCGGCTTGCCCTCGCTTCAAAGAACAGAATAATGGGCCTTAAAAACGAGAATATTTCCCTTCAGCAGAAAATAGACGAAATCCGCATCATCACCCGCGCTAAGTGCGTGCTTATCCAATACCTCAATATGACCGAGACCCAGGCACACAGATACATTGAAAAGCAGGCGATGGACATGCGCACCACGAGACAGGAAATAGCAAAGAACATATTAAAAACCTACGAAACATAATACTAATCCGCATTAAATAACAACCAATCTGCCCCTCTCAGCAAGAGGCACAAATTGGTTGTTTTAATTTCTGCAGATTACTGCAATACAAGCTGTTTTATAATTTCCGCCGCAGCTGCAGCATCGGCCTTTCCCTTTGTTTCCTTCATTATATAGCCCATAACTGCTCCGAGAGCCTTCTCTTTTCCGTTCAGATACTGTTCCACCGCAGTTTTATTTGCTTCAACTGCTTTTTTGCAAATTTCTCTCAGTGATTCTTCGTCTATTCCTTCCATATCACTTTCGGAAATAAAATCCCACAGAGATTTTCCCGTATCAAGCATCTGCTCCAAAGCATTTCTCGCAATATTTGAATTGATCTTTTTGCTTTCGGCTAAGACGACAAGCTCGTTAAGCTGCTTAGACGAAACTGATATGTCGAATTCTTCTTTCTCGGCATCCGTAGCCAGTTTCCTGAATATGGGCCCAAGTATATAATTTGCGGTAATTTTTTTATTTATTATATTTTCACTAGCTTCTTCAAAATATTCGGCAATCTTTTTATATTTCACCATAAGCTCGGCATCCTGCTCATTCAGCTCAAAATCCTTAACAAATCTCTCATATTTTTCTGCCGGAAGCTCCGGGATTTCATCATTGAATTTTTTTATTTCATCATCAGTTAAACAAATTGTAACCAGGTCAGGTTCCCTGAAATATCTGTAATCATCTGCATCTTCTTTTCCTCTCATGCTTTCGGTTATATTCAGCTCGGGGTTATATCTCCTTGTTTCCTGATATATTTCTCCTCCGTTTTCAAGAATGTCAACTTGCCTGTTGAATTCATATTCCATTGCCTTTGCAATGAAGTTGAGAGAGTTCATATTTTTTATTTCAGTCCTTGTTCCATATTCCTTCTCGCCCTTTTTCCTCACTGAAATATTTACATCGCATCTCAGAGAGCCTTCCTGCATCTTCACGTCGGAAATGCCTACATACTTCATAATAAGCCTGAGCTTTTCTATATATTCCACAGCTTCCTCAATACTTCTGATATCAGGCTCTGTCACAACCTCTATCAGCGGTACTCCTCCCCTGTTATAATCAATGTAGATATCTCCTCGCTCGTGAATAAGCTTGCCGGCGTCCTCTTCAATGTGAATT
>DNNV01000249.1 GCA_003497505.1 Clostridiales bacterium
ACAGTGGAGTAGGACCCAAGGTTGCAGACTGTATAATGCTTTTTTCAATGGAAAAGCAGGAAGCTTTCCCTGTGGATGTCTGGGTTAAAAAAGCGATGACATATTTCTACAAGGCACCTGAAGGTTCACTTCCCAAAATAAGAAAATTCGGTCAGGGAGTTTTCGGAGATCTTGCAGGTTTTGCCCAGCAGTACCTCTTTTATAATGCAAGGGAAAATAAAATCAAAATCGAAACCGAAGATCCAAAAGAAAAAGAAAAAACACCGGAAAAATTATCCGGTGATCAGACATAACATAATAATTCAGTACATTAATTCAAAACAATAATTAAGCACAATAATTCAACAGAATCAGCCTGCCGGTGCATTCGTACGGATAAATACTGATAATTGCGGGTAATTGCAGGTTAATGCGGATTAATATAGTTAAATAGTGTCAGGAAATCTATGATTTTCTTTTTTTCCCTGATATTAACATAAGGTTCTCACTGAGTTTACCTGTGAAGGCTAAAATTATCAGGAAAAGAATAACGAAAGCAAGGATAATAACCGCGTTTTTAAAAAACAGTGACTCAGGAAGATACATTATTATCGGGTCCGTCTGAGGATCAAACAGCCAGTAGTCATTTGAGAACATTATTTTATGGAACTTCTCAAATGTATACTGAAAATTCAATAGCATGGGTATTCCTGCAATCAGCGGGATAAAGAAGGTCATTATTATCCCTTTTTTAAAAAAGCTGAAATCCCTGGCTCTGACCGATAAAAATGCCAGTATTGAAGCAATAATGATAAAAACTAAATCCAGCTTTTTTATGGCAGTAAAGATATTTCTTACTTCCATGAAATGGATTCTCGCTTCTTCTGACTGGGGAAGTTTTATGAAGTCGAGGGATTTTATACCGGGGTCATTCATATAATCTATGAGGATATTGTAGTTTTTCCTGATTTCCTCATCGGTCAGATTATATACATTGTATTCTCTTACTTCGTCCATGGACAGATTGTAGGTGCTCCTTATTCCCAAGGTTATAAGAACTGATGAAAACAGAATAACGAGGGCGATGAGAAGACCTATGACAAAAGATAATGATTTTTTCAATTTAACTCCTTTTGATGATCGATAAACATAATGAAAAAATTATATAACATTTCGGTTTGAAAAGTATAAATCTTAAAGAAAACACGTGCATTGGATTTAAGAATATTAAAAATTAACTCTCAGAATTAAGCAATATAATCTTGATTAAATGAGCGGGAAATACTAAAATAGAAAATGATGTTAGCAGTCAATCCCAGTGAGTGCTAAAAACAGGAGGAAATTGATAATGATAAGACCATTAGGTGACAGAGTTCTTGTTAAGAAACTTGAAGCTGAAGAAAAGACAGCCAGCGGTATCATTCTTACAGGCAAGGCAAAGGAAGAAAATACACCCCAGGAATGGGAAGTAGTTGCAGTGGGACCTGGAGAAGTATCTGATGACGGCAAGACAATACCCATGGATATCAAAGTGGGTGACAAGGTTTTATTCGGAAAATACTCAGGAACTGAAATCAAATACCAGAACGAAGAATATACACTGGTAAGCCAAAAGGAAATTCTTGCTGTAGTTGAATAATTCAGGTTCTTTTGAACTGACATCCTTAACACAATAATAAATGAGACCATATACAGGAGGCATATAAATGGCAAAGGAACTGTTATACGGAGAAGACGCAAGAAGAGCCATGCAGAAAGGCGTGGACAAGCTTGCTGACACAGTAAAGGTAACCCTTGGACCAAAGGGAAGAAATATAGTACTCGACAAGAAATTCGGTGCACCACTTATAACCAATGACGGTGTTACCATAGCAAGGGAAATTGAACTTCCCGATGCTTTTGAAAACATGGGAGCACAGCTTGTAAAAGAAGTTGCGACAAAGACAAACGACATCGCAGGTGATGGTACAACTACAGCTACACTTCTTGCACAGGCTATAATAAGGGAAGGTCTTAAGAACGTGACTGCAGGAGCAAATCCCATGATGATAAGAAACGGCATCAGGATTGCAGTTGATGCGGCAGTTGAAGAAATCAAGGCTAACTCAATACAGATAAGAGGCAAGGAAGATATTTCAAGGGTAGCTGCAATTTCAGCATCCGACGATGAAGTCGGTGAAATGATTGCAGATGCAATGGAAAAGGTAGGTTCTGAAGGTGTAATCACAGTTGAAGAATCAAAGTCCATGCAGACTGAACTTGAAGTTGTTGAAGGAATGCAGTTTGACAGAGGATATGTATCATCCTACATGGCAACTGATCCGGAAACAATGGAAGCATACCTCGACAACCCATATATCCTCATCACAGACAAGAAGCTCTCAAACATCCAGGAAATCCTTCCTGTCCTGGAACAGATCGTTCAGCAGGGAAGAAAGCTCCTTATCATAGCTGACGATATAGAAGGCGAAGCAGTTACAAACCTTGTGATAAATAAATTAAGAGGAACATTCATCTGCTGCGCTGTTAAGGCACCTGGCTTCGGCGACAGAAGAAAGGAAATCCTCCAGGATATCGCAGTTCTTACAGGCGGAGAAGTTATATCTGAAGAACTTGGAAGGACACTTGCGGATGCAACTCTTGAAATGCTCGGACAGGCTGAATCAGTTAGAGTAAACAAGGAATCAACCACAATAGTGAACGGAAGAGGTTCAAAGGAAGCTATAAAGGCAAGAGTAGCACAGATCAAGGCACAGTACGAAGAATCAACTTCTGAATTCGACAAGGAAAAATACCAGGAAAGACTTGCAAAGCTCGCAGGCGGAGTAGCGGTAATAAAGGTCGGAGCACCAACTGAAACTGAATTAAAGGAAAAGAAATTAAGGCTTGAAGATGCACTTGCAGCCACAAAGGCAGCAGTTGAAGAAGGAATCGTTGCAGGCGGCGGTACAGCCTATGTCAACGCAATTGCAAAGATTACAGACTTAAGCCATGAAGAACCTGATGCACAGCTTGGAATAAGCATCATAAAGAGGGCACTTGAAGAACCTTTAAGACAGATTGTTGAAAACAGCGGTCTTGAACCTTCGGTTATCCTCGACAAGGTTCAGCACTCCGAAAAAGGAACAGGATTCAACGTCCTTACAGAACAGTACGTCGACATGATTTCAGCAGGTATCGTGGATCCTACAAAGGTAACAAGATCAGCACTTCAGAATGCTGCATCAGTTGCAGCCACATTCCTCACAACTGAAGGCGCAGTTGCAGACATCAAGGAAGAAATTCCTGCAATGCCTCCTATGCCCGGCGGAATGGACGGAATGTACTAAAATAGTACAGTAAAAGAATGAATTGAAAATAAGAAATATCTAAGAAAAGACATCCCATTTATGGGGTGTCTTTTTTAAGGTGTTCTGTCATCCGGACACAAGATCCGTAATATTTAATATTGGATCACATTTTTTTGTACCGTTGACCACTACCATTACCACTACAATTACAATTACCATTACCCCAAAAGAAAAGAGCAATATTTTAATAAACAAGAACAGAACTGATGGGCTTTTCTGAAAATGATAAAGTCACCGGAAAATACAAAACAAAAGAAACCCAGTGATAAGTAACAAACAAAACTTTAGATTCCCTGAGGTTTA
>DNNV01000379.1:0-2890 GCA_003497505.1 Clostridiales bacterium
CAAGGAAATTCACTGGGAGGCCGTTCAAACTGACCCCACAATAGGAATTGCAACTGTCTACAGAATGCTCAGGTGTCTTGAAGAGATAGGAGTCATCAACAGAAAAAACCTATTCAAAATTTCTGATGATTATATTGATTGCCTTAGGAGTGAATGTACAATCCTATTAAAAAATAAAAACCTCTTTAAGATACCAGGTGAGCTGTGGGAAAAAACAATAAAAAGTGCATTGATTGAGCTTTGCATTGAACCAGGCGATGTTGAATCTGTTTTATTGAAAAAAACATATTAGATAGGAGTCCAAAATGGCAGATTTTATAATAATAGGCATTGTCGTAGCTTGTGTAGCAGGCGCTGTCTTTTACAGAATTAAATTAAAAAAATCAGGAGAATCCGGATGCGGGTGCTCAGGCTGTGGCAGCAGCTGTTCATCAGGGGCGTGCGGCAGCGGCATAAAAACTGAAAAATAGTATTTTCACTGGATTATTTCTTTAAAATAGTATATTATATATGTAATATTTGGAGGATATCTATGTACGAATCAGGAGAAATGTATTTAGAAACAATATTGCTTTTAAAAAAGCGCGTGGGTAAGGTCAGATCTATTGATATTGCAAGAGAGCTCGAGTTCAGCAAGCCCAGCGTCAGCCGTGCCGTTTCGATATTGAAGGATGATGGATTTATTGAGATTGATACAGAAGGCTTCATTGAGCTGACTCATGGCGGAAAAGACAAAGCGGAAAAAATATATGAACGACATGAGCAGCTCACGGCATTCCTATCAGATTTAATAGGTGTTTCTAAAGAAGCAGCGGAAGCAGATGCATGTAAAATTGAGCACATCATCAGTGATGAAACCTTTAGCGCCATAAAGAAATATTATAAGGAACATAAGAAATAAATAAAAAATTTATAGCAACCATATGATGCAATTCATTATATGGATTATAATTTATCATGCAGTTAGCTTGCGCTAACCTCGTGATATATGAGAGAACTTAAAAAACAAATACTTTATCATATGGTTAGCAAAAGCTAACTCAGGAGGATTTATGAGCGTAGTAATAATAGGCGGGCATGAACGCATGGAAACACAATATAAGGAAATTTGTAAGAAATATAAATTTAGGGCTAAGGTTTTCACTAAAATGCCGGTTAATCTGAAAGAACAAATCGGATGTCCGGATTTAATGATACTTTTTACGGCAACAGCATCCCATAAAATGGTGCATTGCGCAATGTCCGAATCGGTTAAAAATAACATTGAGGTCAAGCGTTCTCACAGCTCAAGCGCAAGTGCGCTGAAGGGAATATTGGAGCAATATTCATAGAACGCAAGTTTTCAATCATATTTTTTCATTTAATTGACCAAATAGAATTTCTATAGTAAAATAAAATTACTACATATAAAGGGTGAAAAGCTGTGATAAAAAAACTAGCCAACAATAACAAACATATATCCACACTGTTGCTTCTGTGCTTCATTACAGCTTTTTTGTTATCTGTTGCTTTCATTGACACCCATGCATCTCATGTATGCACCGAGAATATATGCGCCACATGCGAGAACTTGAATTTTGCCGCCGGCGTTGTAAGGCAAATGGGAATGTCTGCAAGAACAGACAGTATCTTTTCTTTAATATGCATTGTATTTTTAATGTACAATGTTCCTTTTCTGTATTCACTCAAAAAACACATTACCCTCATAAGCTTAAAGGTAAGACTTGATAATTAAATCGACCGAATTTTACACCAATCAATTAAATAAATTCGGAGGTTACAATGAAAAAAATATTAAATGCTATTTTGGTTGCGCTGTTGGCGTCAGCCTTGTTTGGGTGTACTCAAAATCAAAATACACCCAATGTTATAAAAGATGAACTGGTAAACAAGAAAATAAAAGTGGTTACAACTCTTTTTCCGCAATATGATTTTACACGTCAGATTGTCGGTGATAAGGCAGAAATTGTTCTTTTGCTGCCACCCGGAGCTGAGAGTCATTCCTTTGAACCCACACCTTCTGATATTATATCCATCAACAAAGCGGATGTATTCATCTACACCGGAAAATATATGGAGCCTTGGGCGGAAAGAATTATACAAAGCATTGACAGCGGAACGGTAAATGTATTGGATGCGTCAAGCGGTATAACTCTTGTTAAAGAAGAGCATAACCACGATGAAGATGAGCATCATGATGGTGAACATGAGGAAGAAGTACACGGAGAAGACGGACACAATCACGAGTATGATCCGCATATTTGGACCAGTCCCGTTATGGCGATAAAAATGGTCGACAACATAGCGTCTTCACTTTGCTATGCAGATCCTGAAAACGCGTCTTATTATAAAGCTAATGCTGAAAGCTATAAGATGCAGCTTGGACTTTTGAATGATGAATTCTCTGAAATAGTTGCATCCGGCCTGCGCAATAAAATATATTTCGGCGGCAGGTTTGCACTGCATTATTTCATTGAAGAATATGGCCTGGAACATGAATCCGCCTATGACAACTGCTCATCAGAAACTGAGCCAAGTGCAAGGGATATGGCTCATATAATAGATGAAATCAAGGAAAATAATATACCTGTAATATATTACGAGGAACTTACGGATCCAAAGGTATCCAGAAGCATAAGTGAGGATACAGGTGCTGAAATGATGCTGTTCCACTCATGCCACAATCTGTCAAAAAAAGATTTTGACAGCGGTGTGACATATCTGGACCTGATGAAACAAAATGCGGAAAACTTAAGGAAAGGACTGAATTGATATGACGCCTCTAATAAAATGTGAACATCTTAATTTCTTTTATGACAGACATCAGGCAGTCAGAGATGTAAGTTTCTCTGTACATGAGGGTGACTACCTGTGTATTGTAGGAGAAAAC
>DNNV01000379.1:2943-15073 GCA_003497505.1 Clostridiales bacterium
GTTGAAAGGACTTTTGGGGCTTATAGCCCCTTCCTCCGGTTCTGTTTCCTTTAACGGAATAAAACAGACTCAGGTGGGTTATTTGCCTCAGCAAACCCATGTTCAGAAGGATTTCCCCGCTTCTGTCTTTGAAGTTGTGCTGTCTGGGTGCCTTAATTCAAAAGGGATAAAACCGTTTTACAGCCGTAAGTTCAAACAAAGAGCATATGAGAATATGGAGAAGCTTAGAATAGAAAATCTGGCGAAGATGTCCTACCGTGATTTGTCAGGAGGTCAGCAGCAGAGGGTACTTCTTGCCAGAGCTCTTTGCGCGACAGATAAGCTGTTGCTGCTGGATGAGCCTGCTTCCGGTCTTGACCCCATAGTAACATCGGAATTTATCCGTATTATCGATGAGCTTAACAAGGAGCAGGGTGTGAGCATAATAATGATTTCTCACGATATATTGAGCGCTATAAAACATGCAGGTGCAATTTTACATATGGATACATCAGCCAAATTTTACGGTCCTGTTCAGGAATACAAGGAAACTCCCTTATTTAAACGCATGATTGGAGGTGCAGTGAATGATTAGCGTACTTCATGAGCTGTTTTCATATACATTTATAACAAGGGCATTGCTGGTAGGAATCCTTGTCTCCTTGTGTGCGTCTGTATTGGGAGTAAGCTTGGTATTGAAAAGATATTCCATGATCGGAGACGGACTGTCACATGTTGGCTTCGGAGCATTGTCAGTTGCCATGGCATTTAATCTCGCGCCTCTTCAGGTATCAATACCCGTTGTTGTTTTAGCAGCATTTTTGCTGCTTAGAATAAGCGAAAACAGCAAAATAAAAGGGGATGCTGCAATTGCACTTATTTCCAGCAGCTCTCTGGCAATAGGTGTAATCGTAACATCACTTACTACCGGCATGAATACGGATGTATGCAATTATATGTTCGGCAGCATTCTGGCAATGGGAAAAAGTGATGTATATCTCAGCGTTGCATTGTCAATTGTGGTATTAGTCTTGTATGGTTTATTTTACAACAATATATTCGCTATAACCTTCGATGAGAATTTTGCAAAGGCAACAGGTATCAGGGCAGAGAAATACAACATGCTTATAGCTCTTTTAACAGCACTTACCATCGTAATCGGAATGAGGCTCATGGGCGCTCTGCTCATATCCAGCCTGATTATATTTCCTTCCTTGACATCCATGAGAATATTCGGAAGTTTTAGGGGAGTAATAATAACATCAGCCATATTATCGGTCATATGCTTTTTCATAGGCATTGTAATTTCGTTCCAATACAACATACCCGCAGGAGCAAGTATTGTTGTGGTAAATCTTGTCGCATTTATTACAGCCTCAGCTCTCGGAGCTGCTAAAAAAATAGGGAGGTAAGCCATGAAAAAACTATGTGCTATTTTTATAATCATGTTACTTATTACAGGATGCTCAAGTGAGGGTATAAAGGATACTGCAGAAAGCAAGGATAATGATGTAAATAACGATAATGTTGAGCAAATTGATGAAGGTAACTCCCCAACCACTGTAGAACAGGTATTGGATAACACTTTTAATTTTGACCGTCCCGAGGGAAAAGAAATTATAATAAGAGATAAGCTTTTTATCGCACAGTGCAACGATATTTATCTTAACCCCGACGAATATAAGGATAATACAATAAGATGGCAGGGTATTTACACCGAATCAACTAATCCCCAGACAAATGAATTGTACAGATTCGTTATCAGATACGGTCCCGGCTGCTGCGGAAATGACGGGGTAGCGGGATTTGAAATTGCATACGACGGAGAAACACGTCCAAATCTGAACGACTGGGTGGAAGCTGCCGGTACAATTGAAATGATTGAGGAAAACGGAGAACAATTTGTTTCCGTAAGATTGTCAGAGCTCACAATACTCGATGAGCGAGGTCAGGAATTCGTATCAAATTGATGAATAATACAATAACTCCGTAGCTTTCCGCACTTCATTTTTTTATTGAACAAATGGTTGTTAAATGATATAATATTCAGGATATTACAATGATGACCAGAAAGTTGGAGGAACATGAACAAAGATCATATAGAAGCAATAAATACTGAAAATACGAAGCTTGCAGGAGATATGGCAATTGAGCTCCGCAATATAAATGAACAATATTTCATTATGAATGGAAAGAGAAAAACATACAATATACTGACATATGGCTGTCAGATGAATGAGCATGATTCAGAGAAAATAGCAGGTATGCTTACTTCTATTGGCTATGAAGAAACTGATGATGAAAGTAACGCAGACCTGGTAATTTTCAATACATGCCTCATCCGTGAAAATGCAGAACTGAAGGTTTACGGAAAGTTAGGCGAAGTAAAGGGACTTAAAAGGAGCAGGCCGGATATGATAGTTTCAGTCTGCGGCTGCATGATGCAAAAAGAAGAAACAAGACAAAATCTACTTAAGAAATTTAGATTTGTTGATATAATTTTTGGTACAAATACCATACAAGAGCTCCCGGGGCTCATATACGATGTGGAAGTCAACAAAAAGAAAAGTGTAGACATTATAGACAATACTGAATTGATTTATGAAAATATGCCTAAGGCAAGAAAGTTTAAATATAAAGCGTTAGTCAACATAACATACGGATGCAATAATTTCTGCACCTATTGTGTTGTTCCCTACGTAAGGGGACGGGAAAAAAGCAGGCTACCGGAAGAAATCATCAACGAGGTTAAGGCTCTTGCGGCTGACGGATGCAAGGAACTTACACTTTTAGGCCAGAACGTAAATTCATACGGCAGCAACCTTGAAGAAAAGTTTACCTTTGCGCAGCTGCTGTATGAGTTAAATAAAATAGACGGGATCGAAAGAATCCGTTTCATGACCTCTCATCCTAAGGATCTTACGGACGATTTAATTACAGCAATAAAAGAATGCAACAAAGTATGCAACCATGTACATCTTCCTGTACAGGCAGGAAGCAATGATGTTTTAAACAGAATGAACCGAAGATATACGAAAGAGCATTATTTGAACCTTGTTGAAAAATTGAAAAAAGAAATACCTGATGTTGCAATTACAACAGATATTATAGTCGGATTCCCAGGCGAAACAGAAGATGACTTTTTGGAAACCGTGGATGTTGTAAAAAATGTTCAGTATGATTCGGCCTTTACATTCCTATATTCAGTAAGGGAAGGTACAAAGGCAGCTGAAATGGAGGACCAGATACCTGATGATGTGAAGCATGACCGCTTCAACAGGCTTCTTGATGTGCTTTATCCTATAGTATTGGAAAGAAACACCCAGTGCATTGACAAGGTATATCCCGTGCTTGTTGAATCAGTAAGCAAGACAAGCGACAATTATCTCACAGGCAGGACTGAACATTTCAGACTGGTTCATTTCAAGGGCGGCGAGGAGTTAATCGGTGAAATAGTAAATGTAAAAATAACAGATGTTAAAACATTCCACATGGAAGGCGACATCGTACAATAAGGATACATTGGTGAACCTTGGGTGAATTATTATGTTCATCTCTGAGTTCACCTTGTGCTATTGTGAAGAAAGGTGGTTGTGTAATGGCAAAGTATACTCCTATGATGGAGCAATACATGAGCATTAAAGTTCAATATGAGGACTGCATATTGATGTATAGGCTCGGAGACTTTTATGAAATGTTCTTCGATGATGCAATAACTGCTTCTAAGGTTTTGGAAATTGCTCTTACCGGCCGTGAATGCGGGCAGGAGGAAAGAGCGCCCATGTGCGGTGTTCCGCACCATGCGGTGGACAGCTACATTCCAAAGCTCATAGAAAACGGCTACAAGGTTGCCATATGCGAGCAGCTTGAGGATGCATCCGAAGCAAAGGGAATAGTAAAGCGGGATGTTATAAGAGTTATAACTCCCGGCACAATAATAGACCAGAACATGCTGGATGAAAAAAGCAACAATTATCTGTGCTGTACATATATAGACAAGGGTTTCGGAATGTGCTACGCCGATATTTCCACCGGCGGGCTGTATGTTACCGAAAGCATAAGCTTAAGTGATTTTGATATAAACAACAGCAAAAAATTTGATTTATTGAAAGAGGAAATATTAAAAATAAATCCTTCTGAAATTATTTCCAACAAATTTACCGGAATTGAATCCGTGGATCCAATGGTAAGCTGTTCTGAAATTCTAAGCTACAATGAATATAAATCAACTATATTGAAACATTTCAATGTAGTATCCTTAGATTCCTTTGGATTGTCAGATAATAACTATGCGGTTATGGCATTGGGAATGCTTATTAATTACTTGTACCGGACACAAAAAACATCACTAGAACAGCTTAATAAGCTTCATTTCTACAGCGTTGGCGAATATTTGTATCTGGATTCAAGCACAAGAAAAAATCTTGAGCTTACGGAAACTGTACGTGGCAAAAAAGGTCAGGGAACCCTGTATCATGTACTTGACTATACAAACACTGCAATGGGCGGAAGGCAGCTTAAAAAATGGATTGAAGAACCTCTTAAAAACATAAATTCAATAAATGGCAGGCTGGACGCTGTTGAGGAGCTCTACAACAATGTAATGATTTCCAATAACATAAGAGAATATCTAAAAACAGTATATGACATAGAGCGCCTTATAAGCAGAATAGTGTTCGGAAACTGTAACGGCAAAGATATGAATGCACTTAAGCAGTCGGTGTCAAATTTGCCTGACCTGAAGTCCGAAATATCGAACCTTTCATCGAAAGTATTCGCTGATATTCATGAGCGTTTTGACATCCTTGATGACATTTACAATCTCATTGATGCTGCAATTGTGGACGAGCCTCCTTTTTCCGTAAAAGAAGGCGGAATAATTAAAGTAGGATTCAATGAAGAGCTTGATGAAATAAGGGAAGTTACAATACACGGCAAGAGCTGGATTTCAGAACTTCAAGGCAAGGAAAGGGAAGCAACAGGCATCAAAAACTTAAAAATAGGATACACAAAGGTGTTCGGATACTATCTTGAGGTTACAAAGTCTTATTTAAGCATGGTACCGGACAGCTACATACGCAAGCAGACCCTTGCAAACTGTGAAAGATACGTAACACCTGAATTAAAGGAAATGGAAGCAAAAATCCTGAATGCCGATGAGCAGCTTATGAAGCTGGAATACGAATTGTTTATGCAGCTGAGGCAGTATATCAAGGAGCAGGTTGTGAGGATACAGGAAAGTGCCAACAGCATTGCCGTTATAGACACCTTGAATTCGCTGTCGGTTGCGGCAGTGAAAAACAATTATGTGAGACCTGAAATGAATACTCAGGGCTTCATGGGAATTACCGACGGGCGGCATCCTGTAATTGAAAAAATAATGAGGAGCGACATGTTTGTTCCCAATGATACATTTATTGATAACAAAGAATACCGTATGTCAATAATCACAGGCCCTAACATGGCGGGTAAATCAACCTATATGAGGCAGGTGGCGCTGATTGCACTGCTTGCTCACATAGGAAGCTTCATCCCTGCAAAGAGCGCCGAAATATGCGTCTTAGACAAGATATTCACCCGTGTGGGAGCTTCAGATGACCTGTCTCAGGGACAAAGTACCTTCATGGTAGAAATGAGCGAGGTATCTAATATATTGAACAATGCCACGGAAAACAGCCTGCTTATTTTAGATGAAATAGGCAGAGGAACAAGCACATATGACGGATTGAGCATAGCGTGGAGCGTTGTTGAATACATAACAAAGAAAATAAAGGCAAAGACGTTGTTTGCAACTCACTATCACGAGCTGTCTGAGCTTGAAAGTAAGCTTAAGAGTGTAAAAAACTACAAGATATTAGTTAAAGAAGACAGTGATAAAATAATTTTCTTAAGAAAAATTGCTGAAGGAAGCGTGGACAGAAGCTACGGTATTCAGGTTGCCAATCTTGCAGGACTTCCCGAGGAAGTTGTGGTGAGAGCGAAAGAAATACTGAAGCAGCTTGACGACAGCGACATAAACAGGCCTTTTGCAAAAAGAAAAAAAGACAGAGTCACCGACAACTTCCAGGTTTCAATGTTTCAGTCAGACCCTGCGGAGGAAAGCAGAAAAAATGGATACATGGAACTTGCAGAAACAGTGAAAAATATTGATATTGACAATATTACACCTGTAAAGGCATTTACGCTGCTGAATGAATTGATAGACAGAGCAAGACATATTTAAGAAGGTATAGCATGGCAAAAATACATTTGTTAGATAATGAAACCATAAATAAAATAGCTGCTGGCGAAGTTATTGAAAATCCGAAATCAATAGTGAAGGAATTGGTCGAAAACTCCATAGATGCAGGAGCCGATGAAATAATCTTTGAAATAAAAGGCGGAGGCAAGGACTTAATTCGCATAACAGACAACGGCAGAGGTATTGAAAAAAATCAGGTTGAAGATGCCTTCAAAAGGCACTGTACAAGCAAGATTGAATCATCCGATGATCTGAATTCCTTATACACTCTTGGATTCAGGGGCGAAGCCCTGGCCAGCATTGCCGCCGTTGCCCATGTTGATATGATAACAAGGACTGCCGCCGATCTTACTGGAACAAAAATAACCATTGAAGGCGGAAAAGTTGTGTCCAAGGAAGACATAGGCTGCCCTGTGGGAACAACCATTACGGTTACGGAGCTTTTCTTCAATGTTCCCGCAAGAAAGAAGTTTCTGAAAAGCGATGCGTCAGAAAGCGGAAATATCAATGAAGTAGTGGTTTCCCTCGCACTGAGCAAGGAAAATATATCATTCAAATATATAAACAACGGAAATACAGCCTTCCGAACACCAAAGACAGATAATCTGCTGAACACCATTTCAAGCCTGTATGAAAGAGATTTATACAACTCTCTTCTAAAGGTGAATTATGAAAGTGATGTAGTTAAGATTACCGGGTTTACGACTAATTTGAATTATTACAGGGGCAACAGGAAACAGCAGATAGTGTTTGTAAATCAGCGCTATATAAAGCATAAAAGAATGAGCTACTATATTGAAGCAGCATACAATACCATGCTTCCCAAAGGGAAATATCCCGCATGCTTTTTGAAAATAGAAATTGATCCCTCGCTGGTAGACGTAAATGTTCATCCTGCTAAAACAGAAGTGCGTTTCCAGAATGAGGAGCTAATATTAAATGAAATAAAAAGAGCGGTTTTTTCCGCACTTCATTCAGTCAGCATAATTAAGGAAGTAAAAGGCGAGGATGTAATAAAGGATAATAGAATAAGCAAAAATAAAGGTAGTTCTATTTTTGAAAACTTTAAAAAATATGAATCCGTGCATAATGAACACAGCATATTTGATAATCCTGCGCATGATGAATACAGCAATATAAAATTAACTGAAATAAAGACGGAGTATTCTGAAAATATATTTGAAGAAGCTCTCGAACAGTCCATAGCGGAAGAAAAAGCAATAATATATGAATATAGAAACACTGCTGAGGGCAATGATACAGTGCCGGTAACTGAATTGTCATCACAGGAACCATATGAATCTGTACAGCAGAGCTTTACTGAAATTGCGGAGGATGAGAGTAAGCTTCCTGAACTCTCAGTCACCGGAATCGTAATGGATACATATATAATATGCGAAAATATAGAAAAAAGCGAAATGTACATGATAGACCAACACGCTGCCCATGAAAGAATAAATTATGAAAAGTTCCTGAATCAATACAACTCTAAGGAAATTATCATACAGGAGCTTTTGATACCAGAGGTAGTGAATCTGTCATATGAGGATTACCAGGCAGTGATGAGCAATGGGGAAATATATGAAAATTTGGGCTTTAACCTTGAAAATTTCGGAACAAATGCTATACTAATAATTAGCATACCCAACATCTTCAGAAATTCAAATATAAAAGAGATTTTTTATACTATACTCGACTCTCTGAAAAGCTCAAACAAATCTAATATTAATATAGAGCTTGAGAAGATTATAAAAAATGCATGCGTCAAATCGGTCAAGGCAGGTGACAGACTCCATATCCAAGAAGTAAAAGCTTTACTTAAGGACCTTGGAAAAACAGAAAATCCATATACATGCCCTCACGGCAGACCGGTTATAATAAAGATGACAAAGTATGAAATTGAAAAAATGTTTGAAAGAATACAAAACTAACTAATGAAGGATTTTTAATAAATGTCTGATAAAATAATAGTTATTGTAGGTCCTACGGCTGTTGGAAAGACATATGTTTCCGTGGAACTGGCAAAAAAACTGGGCACAGAAGTAATATCCGCAGATTCAGCACAGATATACAGAGGAATGGATATCGGAACTGCTAAAATCACAAGCGACGAAATGCAGGGCATAAAGCATCATATGATTGACATTGTCAAACCGGATGAAAATTATTCTGTTTCAGATTTTAAAGCTGCCTCTGAAAAGATAATTGATTCTTTGATTGAAAATGGCAAAATTCCCATAATAGTAGGTGGTAGCGGACTTTATGTAAACTCTCTAATATATGACTTGGATTTCGGAAATGCAAAATCCGACGAAAAAATCAGAGACTACTACATGTACTATTACAAGGAGCACGGTGAAGATGCCCTTTATGAGAAGCTTCAAAAAATTGACCCGACATCTGCCGAAAAAATACATAAAAATAATGTAAAAAGGGTCATACGTGCATTGGAAGTCTATGATATAACGGGCACCAGATTTTCTGAGCTCAATACAGATATAAGAAAACCAAGCAATAAGTATGAGTGTATACTGATAGGCCTCAGCATGGACAGAAAAATTTTGTACGAAAGAATTAACATGCGGGTAGAAAATATGATTTCATGCGGGCTCACGGATGAAGTCAGAAAACTCCTCAGCATGGGGTATTCCAAGGAGCTTGTATCCATGCAGGCCATAGGCTACAAGGAGATAGTTGATTACCTTGAGGGAAGCATAACTCTTGAAGAGGCCGTAAACACCTTGAAACGCAATACAAGAAGATTTGCTAAACGTCAATACACATGGTTTTTGAAAGATGAAAATGTAAGATGGTTTGATGTTAAGGACGTACGTGAAATTGATCTGACGATTAATGAAATATACGAATTTTTAAAAACCACTATATGAGGAGGAAGGTATGAATAATATCAATTTGCAGGATTCTTTTTTGAACAATGTAAGAAAAGAGAAGGTAACCATCACCGTATTTTTAAATAACGGTTACAAACTGACAGGAACAGTCATGGGCTTTGACAACTATGTTTTATTCATCGAAACAGATAAAGGCCAGCAATTAGTCTACAAACATGCAATAACATCAATACTGCCATTTAAACAATTAAAATTATTCAGCAATGATACAACAGAGGAGTAGTAAATGTTAACAGAAGATATATTATGTAAACAGTTTGGCATAAGCGCGGCTGTTTATAACTATGTAACACAAATTGAAAGCGCATTAAAGTCAGAATACTTTAATAAAATTGAGGAAACAAGAGAATATAACCAGTACAAAGTAATAAGTGCCATGCAGGAGCATAGGCTTGATTACACGAATTTTTACTGGAACACAGGATATGGCTATGACGACCCGGGAAGAGAAAAAGTTGAAAAGATATTTGCATCTGTTTTTCACACTGAGGATGCTTTGGTGAGACCGTCTATAGCTTCCGGAACACATGCGCTGTACCTGACACTTTCAGGAATCTTAAAGCATGGTGATGAGGTAATTGCAATATCCGGTCGCCCTTATGATACCATGCTCACTGTATTGGGAGAAGAAGGCAATGAACCCTGCAACCTGAAGGAAATGGGCATTGTATATAAGGAAGTCCCGCTGTACAACAACGACATAGACTGGGAAGATGCCATTAAGGCTGTTACAATGAAAACAAAGCTCCTAATGATTCAGCGCTCTACAGGATACAGCTTCAGACCTGCTCTTACACTTTCAAAAATAAAAAAAGCAATAGAAAAAATAAGGGAAGTTTATCCCGATATTTATATAATGGTGGATAATTGTTACGGTGAATTTACTGATGCAGTAGAGCCATCAGATGTTGGTGCAGATGTTGTTGTAGGATCGCTGATAAAGAATCCAGGCGGCGGTATTGCATTGTCCGGAGGATACGTAGCAGGTAAAAAATCAATTATAGACAGAATTGCGAATAGGCTTACAGCACCCGGAGTAGGAAAGGAAATAGGACTTACATATGGCTCAACAAGAAATACTCTTCAAGGATTATTTTTTGCGCCCCATATTGTATCTGAAGCTCTGAAAGGTGCACTGCTGTTTGGAGGAGTGTTCAATTCACTTGGTTTTGAAATAACCCCTTCTTTAGATGAGGACAGAAGCGATATAATACAGGCAATAAAATTTAACAACAAGGATATGGTAGTTAAAATATGTGAAGCAATTCAGGCTGCCTCTCCGGTTGACGCTCATGTGTCTCCCGTTCCATGGGAAATGCCGGGCTATTCAAACCAGGTAATAATGGCTTCAGGCGCCTTTGTTTCAGGTTCTTCAATAGAATTGAGCGCTGATGCTCCTATGCGTTCGCCATATATTGCATACATTCAAGGCGGCCTGTTCTATGATCACGCCAAGCTTGGAGTTATGCTTGCACTGGAAAAGATGACTGAATTTGAAGAAATAAAAAATAAAATAGTATTATAATCATATAGGCATTTAGGAGTATTCATGGCAATAACAATATTGGAAGCTACAAGGCTAAATACATTTAAAAACTTCAAATTAATTTCCGGCTTTGACGGGCTCAACAAGCTTATTGAAAAGGTCGGAATACTTGATTGGGAATTCTTTTCTGATATGAAGGGACAATTTATCAAGGGTGAATTTGTATTGTCAAGCCTGTTATTTGCAAAAGACAACTCCGAATTTATACTTGAAGCGGTTAAAAATCTCGCTGAGGACGGAGCATGCGGACTGGCTGTGAAAAATATATATTATGACGAGCTTCCGTCCGAAGTAGTAGAATATGCCAATCTTAAATCTTTTCCTATTTTTATATTTGACACCGGCACTTACTTTGAAGACATTATAACTGAAGTAATGGAGAAGATTAAGACTTCTGACAATTTTGATCTGCTTGAGGGAAAGATTGATATTCTTATAAAGCAAAATCTCAACAAAACCTCAGTAAAAGAGATGGCATTTGAAATAAACGGCAGCTTCAAAGACCATCTGTTTGCTTTATACTGCAAGAAAAAAACGCATTCAGATAATTCGAGCCTTTCATCTTCAGTAAAAAATCTGAGAAAAAACAAGCAATTAAGCCTTTACAGTACAGCCTTAAGGTACAGAGGCGGAATTTTATTGATTTACACCGATGAAAAAGTAAGCAATAAGCAAAGCATATTGAATTATGCGCTGGATAGCCTAAATATAAATAGAGAAGAGTATTATATAGGTGTAAGTGATTTGCATTATAATCTCGGTGAACTGAATGATGCCATAAATGAAAGCATTTATGCCGAAAAAACGGGAGAGGCATCGGGCCGCTCCTTTAATGAATTTAACGATATAGGAATATATATGATTTTGTTCCCATATATAAATGATTTGTGGATTAATAAATTCTATAACAAAATAATACAGTCCATTAAAATCTATGATGAAAAGTATAATACACAATTATTTGATACTGCCGTTAAATATGTTGAAAATGACGGAAAGATAGTTGAGACTTCCGAGGCATTATTTTTACATAAAAACACGGTTAGATACAGAATAAACAAAATAAAAGAGCTGCTTCACATGGAAAACCATGAGGGCAGCTTTTATGAACAATTGTCGATTTCAATAAAATTATATAATATTATCAATAATTTATAATGGATCTATTCGATTTTTTCACCGCTCTTTACCTGAGTCATAATTACTGCGGCAAACATGAGGACGCATCCGGCTATTTCTTTTATTGTCATAGTTTCTTTTAAGAAAATAGCTCCGCTTATTACGGCAAACAATGATTCCATGCTCAGTATTATAGCCGCGATATTTGGGTCTGTAGTCTTTTGACCTATAATCTGCAGTGTATAGGCAACACCCACAACCATAATGGCAGTGTATAGTATTGGTCCTGCACATTCGATTATTGTTATAATACTTGGACTTTCAAAAATAAGA
>DNNV01000380.1 GCA_003497505.1 Clostridiales bacterium
TATATGTTTGGAAGGAGAGATGTTCATGGCATTTCTAGATAAGTTAGGCAAGAAAATAGGCGAGGTTGCGGATACCGCTACCGACAAGGCCAAGGATTTTGCTGAAACCACAAAGCTGAATCAGGCAGTTTCAGCCGCCGAAAAACAAATCACCCAGCATTTTATTGAAATAGGAAAATTTGTTTTTGAGAATGACAAGGATAATCCCGACAGCCCGGTGGCAGAAATATGCGGCAAAATATCAGCGACTCAAAAAGAAATAGATGAGCTGAAACAAAAGATATTAGAAATAAAAATAGACAACAAATAGGAATGACAAGCCATTGAAAAAGTCGTACTGCAAGGGGCCTGAAGTTGTGCAGCTCAGCATACTGACCTTTTCAGCCGCTGAAGCACCCGAGAGGGTGCTTTTTTATGTATAACTATCTTTTATAACAGTTGAAAAGTACATAAAAATGTTTTATTGGGTTTTCAAATCCACGTATGTTATAGTGATTATATCGTAAATATTTTAACAATAAAATTTAAGAGGTATGTATGAAAAAATTTAACATTTTAAGCATTATTCTTATTCTGATGCTCGTACTTGCGGGATGTGCTCCGGCAGAACAGCCTTCACAGGCAAACCCGCAGGAATCAACACAGCAGCCAGACAGCAATAACGAACAAGAGACGGATAAATTTGTTCCACAGATATTATTTAACGGTTCATCAACCCTTGCACCGGTAATGGCTTCAATATCGACAAACTTCATTGAAGGCTTCGTAACCTGGGACAAGGTCGACGCCTCATTTCCGGAAGAAAACATATCCATATATGTATCGGCGGGAGGTTCGGGACAAGGTGTTAAATCAGTTATTGACAAAACAAGTGATTTTGGTATGATTGCAAGAACTGTAAAGGATTCCGAAAAGGAAAAGCTTACTGAGCTAAAAGAATTCAAGGTTGGCGTTGACGCCCTCACATTGGGTGTAAACCCTCAAAACCCTGTATTAACTGTTAAGGACAACCTTACAACGGATGAGATAGTAAAAATATTTTCAGGTGAATTCAAAACATGGAAGGACTTGGATTCATCGCTGCCCGATAAGGAAATTATAGTTATCACAAGAGATATCGGAGGAGGTGCTCACGAGGTATTCCAGTCAAAAATAATGGGCGATGTGCAGGTTAAGGCAGATGCCATACAGGCGCCATCCATGGGAGCACTGGTTACAAAAATAATGGAAAATGAATACGCCATAGGATATGCTTCATTTGGAGTTGTAAACCAGAACAAGGGTAAGGTTGCCACCTTAAAGGTTGACGGAGTTGAAGCAACAAAGGAAAACATACTGAACGGCTCATACATAATTCAAAGGCCTCTGATTGCACTATTCAGCGGAGAGCTGACAGCTCCCCAGCAGGTATTCATGGATTACGTAATGAGCCCTGAAGGAATGGAAGTTGTGGAATCAATGGGATTTGTTCCCGCAAAATAAAAAGCTTTTTGAACTCCCGCTCTGCGGGAGTTTGATTTATTGAGGAGTTATCATGAAAGACCGCAGAGAATTCATTTTTCGGTTTATTGTTGTAACAGGAGCTGCCGTGTCAAGCGTCCTGGTTCTTTTGGTGTTTTTTTATATCTTGGGAGAAAGTCTGATTTTCTTCAGGACAGTAAGTTTCCCGGAATTTCTTTTCGGAAGCACGTGGAGTCCTCTGAGCCCCAAACCAGAATACTCATTTCTGCCAATGATACTTGCCACCATGTATATTTCATTGCTGGCAACCGCAATAGCCTCCCCCTTAAGTGCCGGATGCGCATTGTTTCTTACATTTAATTCACACAAAAAAATTTCAAGATTCATATTGTCGTGCATTGACATGATTGCAGGAATCCCTTCGGTTATTTTTGGTTTTATAGGGCTGGTGGTTCTCGTTAAGTTTCTGGAGCGGCATCTCCATATGACCGCAGGCGAAAGCGTCCTGGCCGGAAGCATCCTTCTTTCCGTTATGCTTTTTCCATACATGGTAACGGGATGTGCAGAAGCCTTTGAAAATGGAAAAGCAAAATACTATGCGGCTTCACAATCACTGGGAGTGTCAAAGTGGTACACCATGAGAAAAATAATCCTCCCC
Organism: Clostridiales bacterium; assembly: GCA_003497505.1. GTDB lineage: Bacteria > Bacillota > Clostridia > Tissierellales > Sedimentibacteraceae > Sedimentibacter. The sequence goes on from DNNV01000380.1 coordinate 2,120, forward strand.
TGCGCATCAAACGCTATTTTTGTAAATATGCTTTTAGCCTTCAGCAGAGCAATAGGTGAAACAATGGCAGTAATGATGGTAACAGGAAATTCACCAATATTTCCAAAGCTTTTAGGCAGAGCTGAAACAATTCCGTCCTTAATTGCGCTGGAAATGGGAACTGCCGAATACAAGAGCATCCATTATTCATCCCTGTATGCCGCCGGTCTCATTCTGATTATCACGGTCTTTTTTATACAGCTTGCGGCGCACAGGCTGAACAGTGCCGGAAGGAGGAACACACTATGAAAATGAAGGATTCTCTTTTCAAGCTGTGGGTTTTATTATCAGGGTCAATTGTAACGGCCGTTGCTGCAGGAATATTCCTGTATTTGTTTTTCAAGGGATTTGCGGTTATTTCACCTGAATTTATACTTGGTTCACCAAGGGGTATACCCTTAGGAACCGAAGGCGGGATTTTTCCTGCAATTGCGGGCTCGCTAATGTTCGGAGCCATTGCCGGTATACTTGGAGGAGCATTGAGCCTGTGTACTGCTGTATATCTTGTATTTTACTGCAAAAACAAAAAAATAAGCAGCTATATTTTACATGCGCTGCAATGTCTGGCGGGCATTCCCTCTGTGGTTGTGGGGCTTTTCGGATATTCCTTTCTCATAGTTGGTATGAGAATGCCCAAAAGCCTGCTGAGCGCTTCCGTTACTCTCACCATCATGATTATTCCCTTTATTACCATACGGATTAAAAAGGCATTGGAACAAACATCCGAGGAGCAGTTCATAGGCTCGTTGAGTCTTGGAATTCCAAGAGGCTACACCATAGTCAAGCTTATTATCCCTTCTTCCTTCAGGTACATCATGACGTCTCTGAGCCTGGGCGTAGTATTTGCAATGGGTGCTGCGGCACCTGTAATGTTCACGGGAGCCGTAATTATATCGGGAGTCCCTTCAAGCCTGTCAAAGCCATTTATGGCGCTTCCGTATCATCTGTATATTCTGGTCAACGAGGGCCTCTCAGTTGAAATGGCCTACGGTACCGCACTTGTGCTGATGGTGATAGTGCTTTTAATTAATATAATCTGCCGCCTTATGGGCAGCTTTGAGGACATATGATGAAAGAAATAATTTTAAAGACAGAGAAGCTTTGCGTAAGCTACGGAAAGGTTAATATACTTAATAATATAGATGTTTCCTTTGAAAAAAATAAAATAACGGCGATAATAGGACCCTCGGGATGTGGTAAATCAACCTTCCTTAAGTCTCTGAACCGCACGGTGGAGGAGTACGGCGGAAAAATAAGCGGAAAAATTACCCTGAGCGAAACGGACATAATGGATATGCCTCTCACGAGAGTGCGCAATACAATAGGAATGGTATTCCAGACGCCTGTTGTTTTTCCTTTTTCTATTTATAAAAATCTCACCTACGCTCCTATATATTACGGCGAAAAAAATAAGTCAAAATTAGATGAAACAGTGGTAAAATATTTAAAAAGGGCCGGATTGTATGAAGAGGTAAAGGATAATCTCGACATGAATGCATCAAGGCTATCCGGTGGACAGCAGCAGCGCCTTGTAATTGCACGGTGTCTGACGGTCAACCCTGAAATAATCCTGCTGGATGAGCCATGCTCGGCATTAGACATAAAAAATACAGCACACATTGAGAAAATGCTTTTGGAGCTGAAAAGCGAATATACCATCGTAATCGTAACACATAACCTGGCACAAGCAAAAAGAATTGCCGACACCGTAATTTATATGGAGGGCGGCAATCTGATCGAGGAGGGTCCGGCGGATGAAATTTTCAACAGCCCTGTTGACCTCAGGACAAAGGAATATATCGACTATATGAAAAATTAATCCGCATTAATTATAAAAAATTACACTTTGAGGTGCAATGTGATAAATATAAGCATACCCGGAAAATCCGATTATTCAATAAAAAATATTGTATTTGACTACAACGGAACACTTGCTGAAAACGGAAAAATAAGCGCTTCCGTCAGAAAAAGACTGTTGTCACTGTGCAGCATGGCAGACGTATACGTGCTCACCGCTGACACATACGGCTCAGCTGCTGATGAATGCAGCGGGATCAGCCTTACTCTTAAAACTTTCCCAACGGATAATGCTGCTGACTGCAAGGCTCGGATTATTGACAAATTGGGAAGAGAAAACACAATTTGCTTTGGAAACGGCTTCAACGACATAAAAATGTTTGAGACTGCGGCTCTTTCCGTTGCGGTTCTTGCCGGAGAAGGAATGTGCAGCGCCCTGCTCATAAGCTCCGATGTCATGGTGCGTTCCATTGAAGACGGTATGAATCTGCTGCTGAATCCAAATGCCCTGAGAGCCACACTGAGAGGATAGCTGCCTTATGGCGCTATCTGCACTTCCTCTCCCGGCATGAGGACACGGCTGATGATTTCCCCCGATTGCATCAGCTGAAGATACTTTGTGTTTGCGGGGAATTGACCTATATTTTTAATGCTTAGCGCTTTTTTAAGTGCTTGAGCCTCCTCGTGCCCTGAAACCACAATATCCCGGTATTTTGGTGACTTGTGCCTGTAATCCTGCACAAAGAAGCCTCTCCATTCCTGTCCGTTTGATTCGATAAAATGGGGATTGCGCCTGTCTGAGACAATGGTAATTTCCTTGTCATACACATTGCTGTCATAAATATAAATTACAATGCGCTCGTCCTTCGGCTCAAAGTCATAGCCGTAGGCAACAACCTGATGATTCATGCATATCTCGGCAACCCTTTCGGCTCCTATGAGCCCCAACACAACCGGTCTTCCTTCATCTATTGATTTTTTCAGCTTATGGAATTCTTCGTGCTTTGTTTTGTAAGATATGCTCCTTCTCCCGCTATTTACGTTCCTTTTCAGTGACCAGTCAAAGAATTTATAGGATGAGAATGTAAACAGGCTGTAGAGTGCCCGCTCGTATATATAATCTCCAAGGATGCTTCCGTCCGGAGGAACATCCCCTCCCGGAAAATCCTTCGGTTCATGGCTCGGTATTAAAATGTTAGAAAAGTAGTAATCCAGTGAAGCGAATGCCATTCCTCCACATCTTCCTCTTGATTCAATTTTTCCAAAGCTTGTTTGGATAATTCTGTTCACAAAGTTATTCCCAAAATGAAAACCGTTCTTTAACGGTGAGAAATCTGTCTTCATTACAACCCCTGTTATTTTTAATATTAGCTGTTTCGCCCCGACATATGCGGCATTTCTATGCGTCTGCATACGTTTTTTATTTATTTCTGATAATTATAACATATATTTCTAATTTTTACAAATTCTATTTAATGCTTACAGTAAAAAAATACGCTCACAGCTGCGGTCAAATATTACTTGCTTTAATTCATTTACCGAAAGTCACCTTTATGATATAATTGGTTATATTTTTTTAATTTAGCGGAGTTGTCATGAACAATAACAATTTAAGACTGTTGGAAAAAAAATTATTCCGGAAGCCGGAAAATGCATATGAGAAAAAATTTAATAATGACTTCTTAAATTTCTACAAAGGGAAATATTTAAACAACCCCTTAAAACGAGATTCAATGTCAGGAATGCTCAAAGGGTTGCTGTGGGGAAAATCACAACTTTGCAAATCCGTGGAACTGGAACCTCTCATGGTTGCCAATGGAGACAGAATCATAATGATATGCTTGCTAGCATATGCACACAGGATGCCTGATTATATACAGATGGGATTTTTCGAAGCTGAAGAGCTGAATATGCAGGCTTTCCGCATGATTTTGGACAAAGCCGAAAAAATGGCAAAGGAAAAAGGGGCGTTGAAAATTTCTGCCTCCCTGAATATACATGTAAATTACGGACTTGGATTTCTGGCAAGCTCATATGATAAGATGCAGAGCTTCGGAATGGCCCACAACCCTGAATTTTACCATGACTTTTTTGAAAACTCGGGCTTCGGTGCCATTGAAATGGTAAGCTACAAAAAGGATATGAGGCATGTTGAACGCCTTATGAGCCCGGACATAAGCAGCAGACTCACAGAAAGATACAATGTGAGAAAAGCCGATTTAGGCAATTTGAAAAATGAATGCGCCATCTATACAGATGTAAACAACAGTGCTTTCGGCCAGCACCTATTTTACTATCCCAGAAACTACGAAGAGGATTACGAGCTGTTCAAGGACTTGAAGTTCCTTTTAAAACCTGAAAATCTCCTGTTTGTTGAAAAAGACGGCAAGCCGGTAGGCTTCATGCTGTGGTATCCTGACTTCAACCAGGTTATGAGCATGGGCGAAACTGCCGGTTTGAAGACGGTTATAAAAAACAAGCTGTTTGGACATAAAATTGACACATTCAAAATTGTAGAAATGGGAGTTATACCCGGTGAGCGCAACAGAGGCGCCATACTTGCCCTGTTTGACTGTTGCTTCAGATGCATTAAGGATAAATATGATTTTATGGAATCGGGCTGGGTACTGGCTGATAACTTCAAATCAAGAAACTTCGGAATAAAATGGGCCGACTGCGAATCTAAAAAATACCGCGCATACGTGAAGGAGTTGTCATGAGCAGGTATTATTCAATAGAGGAGATGAATGGATATTCAGACGTACCTGCAGAGCTGATTCCACTGCTTGAGCTGCTGGAGAAAGTCAATCCATGCTCCCAGGAATACGAGAGCACAGAAAAAAATTTCATTATCTCATATTTGCTGAAGCTTAATTTATTTAATTTTAAAAATATTATTCCGCTGAGAGCCACAGTTCGTGTAATAGGTCTGCCTGTTTCCATGTGCTTGCAGGGATATTTCGGGGATGATGATTCTGCCATAAGAGCTGTTGAGAAAAGAAAGGGTCTTAAAATTATTTTAAACGGAGATTCCCCTTTTAAAAGAGGCGGCAGAACTCTGTCAACCTTCGTATTTAAAAACGACTTTTCAACATTTGATGAATACCTGAATTCTCTGAGAAGCCCCTACAGAAGAAGAATCAAAAAAGCTCTTAAGCACAGAGAAAGACTGATTGTAAGAAGCATAAAGCCCTCAGAGTTTACGGAGGAGCATTACAGGCTATACTTAAGTGTAATGGAGAGAACCTCCAATCCCCTTGAAACTCTGCCTATTGATTTTTTCAGGGAATACGATGCCCAGCTGTACGAATTTATACGAATCGACACAAATACCGCAGCAGGCTTTATACAGCTTAAGGAAGTGAACGGCATACTGTACTTCCTGTTCGGTGGCTTCAGAAAAGAGGATGTTGACACCTGTGATATTTATTACAACATGCTTCTTAAAATAATTGAAACAGGAATAGAGAAAAGGTCTCCGGAAATCGAATTCGGACAGACGGCCGAGGAAAGCAAGCTGAAAATAGGCTGCCGTGAAAAATACAAGTATATGTACGTCCATCACAGCAATCCATTGCTTAACTTCATAATTCAGCGGCTTGTTCCTGTTTTTTCATACAGGACATACCCTGTCAGGCACCATGTCTTTAAAAATGAGGAGTAAAATGATTGTATTTTTAAAGATCGGAAGAGC
>DNNV01000009.1 GCA_003497505.1 Clostridiales bacterium
TGTAAGTGTATTCCCTGTAATTATTATCTTTTCCATGCTTTCCTCCCGAATATTTCTAAAAAAATAAGACAAATTTCAGCGTACCATAAATACACCAAAATCTGCCTCCTAATATCTTATTTCTATAGGCTATTTCTTTAATTAAATTATAGTATACTTTTAAGAGTTTGTCAATCAAAGGAGTACCTGCTTTATCCATCGATGGCTGCATTTTATACCACCTTCGACATTTCTTAATAATAGTATACCCTTTTTCCGGGATAATCCATAAGTTTTTTATGTTACTCCACAAGTCCGTACTTCACCTTTATGCGGTCAAGCTTTTCAAGCATGGGTTCTCCCATGACAAGCAGGAAGAATACCGTTGCTGCTGCGTGAATCAGGTCAAAGGGTGCTCCCGTAACCCAAGATGTGATAATCATTGGCCAGGATACCTTTGATTGAAACATCAAAACAGATGCAGGATTCATAATACCCCCGTAAATAAGGAATACAGATACTCCTCCAAATACCGCAAGGGAAACTCTGTCCCTTCTCAGCAGCCCCTTTCGGAACAATACTCCCGACAAAAAGCCTATGATTCCCATGGCAAACATCTGCCATGGCGTCCATGGTCCCTGACCGTATAGCATATTGGATAAAAACATGGTCATTGCTCCTACTAAAAACCCGCTTTCTCCTCCGAAGGCTACGCTTGATATGATTACCATGGCAGCAACAGGCTTAAACTGAGGAAGCATAAAAAATGCTGCCCTCCCTGCAACTCCTATACCACACAGTGAGGCGATAATAACCAGCTCTCTTGCCTGTGGCTTACGACCCTCAAAAATCATAACAAATGGCAGCATTGTCTCCAAAATAATCAGCAGAGATATGAAGTAATACTTGCGATCTCCTAGGTAAAAAACACCTATGTATATGGTAAGAGGTATGAGAAGCAATATGAGGACTGCCGCTGTTACAGTACGTTTTGAAAGCTGCCGCTTATCCCTTCGAACCTGTATCACCGATTGCGGCACATTGCTCTTTGCAAATACTGACATACAAAATGCAGTTGCTGAAATAACAAATGAAACAAGCATGCCTGAATACATCCACTGCTGACCTGCAATAACGTCCCCCATAGCCGAAAGCTCTCCCTTAAGTCCTGCCCATGCAAAACGTGATACAATTGGAAACAGCCTCTGAGCAGTCAACAAAATAACAATAAGTGAAACAACGGAGGTTATCCTCTTTATTATTGACGTGCTTTTCTCAGGAGAAGCGGGGTTACTGCCGGAATCTCCTGTTTTATTTGATTTATCTAACTTATCTGATTTATCCGACTTATCCTGCTCATCAGTATAACCATCATCACTGAGGTCCGTCTCCTCCTCGGGTGGAGGGCTGCCTCCACATGCCATTATGATATCCTCCGCTGTAACCGCATCGGATAGCATGTGCCTTGCCATTCGGTTTGCCGCGGTGGTATAAAAGCTGTTTCCTGAAAAAAACTGCCTTGGTTTACCGTCTGTTACGATTCCGCCGTCAAAAAATAAGGCGCATCTACTTGCATATTTTGCGCAAAATTCAATATCGTGGCTTACCATTACAATGGTGACTCCCTTTCTCAGGAGGTTTTTTAAAATGCCTGCAAATATTTGCTTAAACTCTGCATCCATGCCTTTTGTGGGTTCGTCCAGAAGCAAAATTTCAGGCTCAAGCAGCAGAACCTTTGCTAATGCCGAGCGCTGCTGCTCTCCACCTGACAGATCATAGGGATGTTGATTCATGAGACCATCCAGCCTGCAAAGAGATGCAGCGCGCATAACTCGCTTTTGTCGCTCATCGCTCGTAAAACGACGTCCCTTAAGCATTTCATATAAGTCCAGCTCAACAGTTTTTTTAACAAACAGCGCCTGCGGATTTTGAGGTAATACACCTAACAGACCGCTAAATTTTTCATTTTCGGGAATTGTGTGGAGCTCCCTTCCGTAAAGCATTACCCTGCCTCTGTATGGTCGGTTGATTCCGGACAACAATGAAAGAGTGGTTGTTTTTCCTGTACCATTCCCACCCAATATGGCTAAAAATTCTCCTTTTTGCACCTTCAGACTCACACCTTTGACAACATCCGGAAAATCCTTCTCGTATCTGAACCATGCATCTGTGATGCTTATTGCTTCACTTCCTCTATCTACCGTAACAGCCGGTTTATCCGCAGGAACAGCTTTAACGGAATTATCTGTTGCAAATGTATCCAGCCACTGCCTGCCCTCTCTCACCGTTATGGGACAGTCAAGGCTGTTTTCAACACCTGCGTACACTCTCATGGGCACCGGCATGGCAAGAAACATCCTGTGATTTTCCCTGCCCAGGGACTGCCCAACTGCTCTGGGACTGCCATCAAAAATAATACTTCCGCCGTCCATTACTAGTGCCCGGTCAGCTAAGGGCATGGCCTCCTCCAACCTGTGCTCCGTTAAAATAACCGTAGTTCCCAGCTCCCTGTTTATTTTGCCCACAGTGGCAAGAAAATCCGAAGCAGCTATTGGGTCCAGCTGGCTGGTGGGCTCGTCCAGAATTAGAACAGACGGCTGCATTGCCATTATGGCCGCTAGGTTTAAAAGCTGCTTTTGTCCTCCCGAAAGCTCTGTTACATTTTTATAAAACCAATTTTGTATACCAAAAAATGATGCCATTTCAGCAACTCTGAGACGTATGGAGGGTGTATCTAGGCCCAGGCTCTCCAGCCCGAAGGCAAGTTCATGCCACACTTTATCCGTAACTATTTGATTTTCCGGGCTTTGCAGCACAAATCCTATACGTGAGGACTGTTCCTCGTAGCTCATCTCCTCCAGATGAACTCCTTCAAAGGAAATTGTCCCGCTTTTTACGCCATGAGGCGCCAGAACAGTCTTCAGCTGCCTGAGAAGCGTTGTTTTTCCGCAGCCGGACGGACCACACAGCACAACAAACTGCCCTTTTTCCACGGTAAGGGATACGTCGTTTAATACCAATTTTTCCTGCTCAGGATAGGAGAATGTCAAATTTTTAATTGCGTAGCTTTCCACTTTCTTTCCTCCTCAATACGTACTATTACCGGTACAAGACAAAGCACCGTATATGAAATCCACAAGCTTATTGTGAACAAATTAATATTGTTTCCTTTCATTGTGGGAAAATATCTCCACTTTAAACCTCCCGCAATACCTCCCGCCAGCATGTAACAGCCAAGAAGCCCGATTGCGGCCAGTGCTGCCTTATCTCTTTTTTCAAGACTGTAGATGGAAAATGCAGTTCTTCCGGGAAGACCGTAGCCCCTGCTCCTCATGCTGTCCGACGTTTCTATGGCATTTTCCAGAGCCCAGGTAATCATTATGGACAAAATGATAATTCCATGACGTGCTCTCTGTAAAATACCGCCGTTGGAAACATCCCTGCCTATGCACCTTTGGGCATTGGACACAACCTTAATCTGTGCCTTGAATTTAGGCACAAACCTAAGAGACATGGACAAAACAAGGGACATGGCCGGTATAATTCTGCCGAACAGATATACAAATTTATCAGAGGTTATAACTTCGTTGTAGCATGAAAACCAGCATACCACCGCTGACAGCATGCACGATGCAGCAATGCCGTAGACAATAGACTCAAGCGTCAATGGATTTCCAGTATGAAGATATGTGATTATAGTTGCACCCTCGTGATTAAATGCAGGATTTATGAGTGCTGTAACAAGCATAGTTGGCAAAAGGAAGGCGAAGTTAAACTTCACCGCTCTTTTACCCTTTAAAGTTACGGAATATGTAAATGCACATACAATTGAAATAACGAGGCATACAGGGTGCATAAACACCATGGAGAATGCAAAAATAAATCCAAAATATAAAAAATTTACAAGTGGATGATAATCAGAAAACGTATCTCTCATAGTTAATCCCCTACAGAGTAAAATCCGCCCACATCAACTCCAAGGTCACAGGTATAAACCCATTCTATAATATCTCCCTCTTTAAGCTGGTACCGTGAGCAGCCGTAGTTTGGAAACCAGCCGTTAACTTTGTACATCCATCCTGAAAGCTCACCGCAGTCAAACTCATACAGATTGTTTATGCCTTCGATATATACGGAATTGTACATAGGAGTATTCATAAACTCCATATGTATTTTCGCCTTCTTCATCTCTCTATGCAGCACATTAAAAACACTTTCCCCTTCGTAAAACGTCACTGTCTTTGTCGCAAATATTACACCGTCCTCCGGCACGAGCTCCACTTTTTCAGGATCAAGCCAATCTATATTATTCAGAATGGTATCACATCTTACAGACAGAGTGCAGGTTCGCTCCACATCTGTTATGGTAGCGTTCTGCGGCTCTACGGGTATGGGCTTACCTTCAGGCACAGGGTCTGTCAGATATTTGTCCTTTCCCGTTACCGTGTCAATAACCATGCCCAGCGATTCCGAATAATCCTTTGAACCCTTTTCAACACCGGGGGATGAGCCTCCGCCTGCCAGCTCCTTAGCAAGCTCTACCTTCTCAGAAGCAGACAGTCCTCCTTCGATTCCACCTGGGCGGGCTTCAATTCTTTCAGGCTTCTCTGCGGGTTTTTCATCTTCCGCGGCATTAGTATTTTCTATATTTTCTTTGTTTTCTATCTTTTCTGGTTCTTCTGTTTTTTCTTTATCTTTATCATTATCGTTTTTTTTATTTTCGCCATTTTTATCATCTGAAACCGGTGCCTCTTGACCGCCCGTAGGAGCGACTTCCTTATCCGTATCAGATAAGCTATCCCCTGACGTCTGACTCACATTCCAGCCCTGCAGGCCTGGAGCGTTCCCGCCGTACCAGAAGGCTGCGGCGAGAACTATTAAAATTAATACAAGGGCGATAACCTTGTTTTTCGTTATTTTCATTATTCAAAACCTCCGGTACTACAGCAGATTTGCCGAGCCCAGCATGTTAAACAGCATCTGTGCAATTTCAGACCTCAGAATATTATCATTTGGTCTTATTTCCAGATCTGCCTGATCCAGTATATTTTCATTGTAGCAGAATGCCAGGGCTTCACGTGACCACTCTGCTGTTTTCACATAATCTCCGAATTGAGCCAGCACATCACGTATCATGCCGACCTCCATCTCAGTATCCATACCACATAGCTTTGCAGCCCTTGCCACCATAGCTGCGGCCTCCTGCCTTGTAATGCTTCCATTAGGATTGAATGTTGTTTCGGATGTTCCGTTTACTATGCCATAGCTGCCTGCAGTTCCAACATAAGGAGCATACCAGTCAGAAGAAGTAACATCCGCAAATTTATCATTTGAAACAGGCTTAAGCCCAAGCCCCTGAACCACTATTGTTGCAAACTCCGCGCGAGTCATAGTTGCTTCCGGTTCAAACCTATTTTCGGTCTTTCCGTTTATAATCCCCCTTGATGCCAGTGCTTCAATGGCAGGCTGATTTTTATGGGCATGAACACCTGTTATATCATCAAAGGTACGTCCCGGTAGAGTAATTGGCTTATAAGTAACATCCTTGTGCTTATTAAGCAATCCACTGCCCGGCACAGCAACCTCAATTGTTCCCGCGATTTTCAGTGAATCGATCATGCGGTACAGGCTGTTTTTACCCTGACGCGCTCGCTGGGCCGCAACAATACCGTAAAAGCCCTGCTCCGAAGCCATTTGATTAGAGCCGCTGCCGTCTGCCGTATGCAGGAAGCCCTGGCCCTTTATATAAAAGGTCATAAGATTATCCAGCATAGTATTTCCGTTTTTTACAAACCTTGAATCTTCTAAGGGTATGCCCAATTCACAAAGGGCTGCAATCATTTGAACACAGCTTTCGGAATTGGCGGTTCCCCAGCTTGAGAAGCCTCCCTTGTCGCTTTGCCTTTTGGACATACATTCCAAAGCTTCTTCCGTTGCTTTTTTAACCTCGGGTTTATCCTGATATTTAGCCAGAGCCTGCAGCGCCATACCTGTAATATCGGGATCGGAAACACCGTCACCGGACGCAGCTGCCGATGTTCCACCGAATAAGGACCATCCTCCGTCAGACAACTGGCATTCAAGTATTCTTTGTATGTACATTTCCCTTGTTGCCTGAGTTTTTGCATCAGGATTCTGAGGCATAGGATAATTGCCTGAATCAAGAGCTATAAGCGCCCATATAGGACCGTTCATTCCCTGCCATATTGTTTTATCATAATCCCCCAAAGCTTTAGTTAAATCGTAACCTCCAACATCCCTTGCATCCTTTCCTATGGACGATAACGCCACAATTATTCTGGAATATTCCGTATATTTCTTATCATGCAAATTGCCTTTAAGTGATTTAACATACGCTTCAACTGTAGCATAGTATTTTTCATAATACTCCTCCGGAACATTGTACCCAGAGCGCGCAAGTCCCAAAACAGCCCACTCTCCGCCTATTGAACCAACCTGCGGATTTGAAACCGTCTTGTACATATATGCTGCCGTATCCTTTATAGCAGCATCAAGAGTTGCATCATTCACCGCTCCAAAAGCAAGTGAAATACTGCTTGTAAGCGTAATAAGCACCGCAAGCAGCACAGAAGACATTCTTTTCATATTTTTCATTTTTCATTCTCCCTTCAATATTATAATTTTCGTTCACTAAAACGGGGTTAGGGCATGTCACAGTCTCGTTCACCAATTTATTTGCTCCCTCCAGTCGCATAAATTGGGAACTCGTTGTGGTTGACCTACCGCCATTTTTTTCTCCCTGTCGGTCGAAAAAATGGGGTTAGG
>DNNV01000305.1 GCA_003497505.1 Clostridiales bacterium
TCTGTCTTTCATTACGAATCTGCCGTTTATAACAGTGTCGTTTACCATTCTTCCTGTCATTCCAAACAATACATGACCAAACCAATTCTTTTCATTCATAGGAGTAAGAGGATCGTAATCTATTGTAATTATATCCGCATACGCTCCTATGCTGAGCTTACCCAACTCTCTCCTGAAATATTTACCAAGTATTGCAGGATTATTCTCAAACTGCATTTTTTTCGTTTCTGCAAATCCCACTGTTGGATCGCACAAATGGTGGCTTTGAAGAATATTTGCAACCTTCATGGATTCAAACATGTCATTAGTATATGCATCTGTTCCCAACCCTACTCTCAATCCTTGACTAAGCATTGATACAACGGGAGGGCATCCTACAGCATTGTTCATATTTGATTCGGGATTATGCACCACATTTGTATCCGTTTCCTTCAGTATCTCTATTTCTCTTTGATTTGTGTGAACACCGTGCACTGCTATAGTTCTTTCGCCTAAAATTTCAAAATTATGGAGCCTCTCAACGACTCTTCTTCCATATTTTTTCAATGAGTCATACTGATCTTCAATGCCCTCTGCAACATGAATGTGGTATCCGTCATAAATTCCCTCCATTGCCTCTTTAACCTTGTACATCGTTTCGTTTGACAATGTAAAGGAAGCATGAAGACCAAAAAGCGCTTTTACCATATCATCATTGTCATCTTTCAAACAGGCATTTATAAAATCTACATTTTCCTTTATTTCCTTAAGGGCTGTTTCCTTTCCGTCCCTGTCAGATACCTCATAGCAAAGTGATGTCCTCATACCCAGCTGTCTTGCAGCATCTGCGATAGTAAACAGACTTCCTTCCGCTGAATTAGGTCCCGAATGATGGTCTATAAGGGTTGTTACTCCGTTTTGTATAGACTCTATATAAGTTGTCAGTGCATTAAGCTTCACATCCTCAAGCGTAAGCTTCCTGTCGAGGCTCCACCATAGATTTTCGAGAACTGTGAAAAAGTCGGTGGTTGGCCTGGAAACAGACATGCCTCGCGCATAGGCGCTGTATATATGGCTGTGGGCGCATATCATGCCCGGCATTATTACTCTGCCTTTTACATCCGTAAACTCCTCCAGAGGGTATTTATTCCTTATATTATCACAATTTCCCACATCCTCAATAACATTGCCTACAACAAGAATTGCTCCGTTTTCAATATAATTTTCGAATGAATCATTGGTAATAACCTTTCCGTTGCCTATAATCATCGCATGCTCCTTAACCTATGAATGTATCCATGTTCCGGTCCTGCCTGCCAGTCCGTCAGCTGCCTTTTCAAGTGATGTTATAAGCGCCTTTCTACCTGGTTTTGAAGCTGCGAATGCCATTGCTGCCCTGACCTTCGGAAGCATTGAGCCTTCTGCAAATTCCTTATCTGCAATATATTTTTCGACCTGCTCCATATTCAGATCGGACAACCATTCCTGCTCAGGCTTTCCGAATTTAATTGCAACCTTCTCAACGGCAGTCAGAACAACGAAGCTGTCCGCATCGATAAGCTGTGCCATCAATGAACTTGCAAAATCCTTGTCTATAACGGCACCCACACCTTTTAAGTTATTGCCCTCCTTTACAACAGGTATTCCTCCACCTCCGCATGCGATAACGATTTCTCCGTCTTTCACTAATGCCTCTATTGTTTCAATTTCAACTATGTCCTTAGGCTTCGGAGAAGCGACAACTCTTCTGTATCCTCGGCCTGAATCCTCCACAACCACCATGCCCCTTGCCCGTGCCGTTTCAGCCTCCTGCTCAGTCATAAATGGACCTATGGGCTTGGTTGGTCTTTCAAATGCAGGATCCTTTTCATCCACAACCACCTGTGTAATTATTGATGCAACCGATTTTTTTATTCCTCTGCCGAGCAGTTCCTCACGCAGTGCATTTTGCAGGTCATAGCCTATATATGCCTGACTCATTGCCACGCACATGGACAAAGGCATAAACGGAAATTTAGGGTCAACTTTACCATATTCGGTAAATGCATTGTTTATCATTCCCACCTGAGGTCCGTTTCCGTGTGCAACAATAACATCATGCCCTGCCTCAACAAGGTCAGCAATTGCTTTTGAGGTGTGCTTTACGGCCTCCATCTGCTCTGCCAGTGTATTACCGAGAGCATTTCCGCCCAATGCTATTACTATTTTCTTGTTCATATACATCCTCCATTTATTTTTCACATTATTTAAGTGCTTAAGATACCGATTTTTATTGCATTAAATACGGATATTCCTTTATCATTGTTTCAAGTATATTTTCTATTGATTTTCTGTCACCTGCCGGATTATCAAGGTCATAAACAAACTCTTTCTTGTCCTCACCTCTTAAAAGAAACTTTCTTTCCTCTATTTTAAGAATCCCCGCATTTTCAGAATCTTCAAATTCCGCCCTGTCGGCAAAGAGCGTCACTTTCTTAAGGTACGGAAAGCCTCCTCTTGTGCAGAAGGTATGGCAGTTATCGCATTCGTTGCATCTGTTTTCAATATGGACTATCTGATACGCGGCATCAAATCTGTCATCATAAACCCTCATATTGGCACGGTTAGGACATACGTCAACACATATTCCGCAGTTAACCTTGAAGCAGTCGTAAACAGGAAGTGTATCCTCAAGAAATCTTCCGTCTCCCTTGTTTTTATAGTCGCTGTTATTTCTGGCACTTTCCGCAGCGTTTTTTACAGCTTCGGCGTTTAAATTTCCTATTTCAATTTGCTCTGATAAAACTTTATCCATCAGTGATTTAATATTTTTGTATCCTCCCGGCTTAAGAAGCAGTGTGGATACTGTAAGAGGAGAAATTCCCGTCTTGAGAACGTCTGTAACATTGTTCTTGTCTATTCCGCCGGACAGGGACATATGAATATCCCCATTAAGTACTTCGGCGAACATGGCTGCAACGCCCATAGCTATTGGGTACAATGGTTTTCCCGACAAGTACATGCTTTCACCCGGGAGAATTTTTCTCGAATTATATACAGGCAATGTGTTCGTCAGCTTTATTCCCACAAACACTCCGTTTTCTTTTCCAAGTCTTTTTAATTCTTTGACTATGTCAACAGCCATGTCAAATTTCAAATCATGCTCAAAGTCTTCTTTTCTTATTACTATATCAGTATACCCTAAATTATCCAGGATTTCTCTTACATTTTCATATCCTAACAGTGTAGGGTTACATTTTATAAAGGTATTTATTTTCTTGTTTATTATTAAATACTTCACGATGTCGGTAATTTCTTCCGGTTTTGCCCCATGCATGGTAGACAGTGTTACGGTATTTGTGATATTGGAAGAAATCGCGCCTATATCTTCAATCTTCAATCTTTTAAATTTGTTTACATTGTTTTTTAAAGCTCTTATACATTCTTTAAATACTTCCGTTTCCCTTGCATCTTTTAAATTGTCTATGAAGTTTGTAATTTTTTCTGATTGTATTCCTTCAAGCGTATATCCGACACTTATATTGAAAACAAAGTCCTTTATGTCGGATAATCCCAGTTCAATACCCATTGCCTGCAATAATACAGATCCCTTTATATATTCGGCCGCAGCCTCTTCTACCGTAAGCTCCGTTGACCATTCGACGTTGTACCCTACATTCTTAACATCAATGCAAGGCTTTTCAATCATGGACTGCATTTCTTTTCCGTCTATTATTTGGACTGTCTTAAGCTCAAAAAATCTTGCCCCCGCCAGATAAGCAGCCAATAAATTCTGGGCCAATTGAGTGTGAGGTCCTGCGGCAGGTCCCACCGGATATCTCAAATATTCTCCGTTGAAACTGCTCCTGTAATTATCACTTACCTCTGTAAAGAAATCCTTTTTATCTATTTCAAGAATTCTTCCCTTTGTGTAATAATCCTGCAGGCAGTCTTCAATAAGATATTCAAATGATAGAGATTTCATTGTATCGCTCATATTAATCCTCTCATTCAGCACGGGCGGGGACGGATAAACCGTCCCTGCCTGTTAAATTTTTTAATCTATTTGCCTTCTGTGTATATTGTTGGAAGTGCGGCATAAACTGCAGCGCATTTAACTAAGTCTTCCTTCCAGGTCTTTTCGTTAGGTGCATGAGCCTGTGCTTCTGCTCCCGGCCCAAAGCCTATAACAGGAATACCGTTGCGTCCCATGATTGAAACTCCGTTTGTAGAGAAGGTCCATTTGTCAGTAAGAGGACGTCCTTTTCTCATTTCATCGGTTTCAGGTGAACCGCTGCGTATTGTCCCATAAAGATTTGTATATGCTTCTTCCGTTGCTTTCGTAACTTCGTGGTCTTCAGGAATTACCCAAGTCGGAAAGTAGCATTCGATAGGATATACTAAGCCTGTATAGCTTGGTCTGTCATAATCATACATGCTGACAGTTGCATTGTATTTTTTAACCGCAGGAAGCTGGCGGATTTCTTCAAGACAGCTTTCCCATGTTTCGCCGGCAGTCATACGTCGGTCTAATGAAATTGAGCATGAATCTGCAACTGCACAGCGGCTTGGAGAAGTAAAGAATATCTGTGAAGTTGTAACCGTGCCTCTTCCTAAGAAACGTGCTTCTTTCCACTGCGGATTGAATTTTTCATCCAGCATTTTCACAAGGCCTTTGATTTCCTTGCCATCAGCATCATCATTTTCATTGAGGTCTCTGATATTCATTAATATTTCTGCCATTTTGTATATTGCATTGTCTCCTCTTTCCGGAGCTGAGCCGTGGCATGAAACCCCCTCAACATCAACTCGTATTTCCATACGACCTCTTTGTCCTCTGTAAATTCCACCATCCGTAGGCTCTGTGGAAACTACAAATTCAGGTCTGATTTTATCTTCGTTAATTATATACTGCCAGCAAAGCCCGTCACAGTCTTCTTCCTGAACTGAGCCAACTACAAGTGCAGTATACTTGTCGTTTAAAAGACCTAAGTCCTTCATTATTTTTGCTCCATACACCGATGAAACAATACCGCCCAACTGGTCAGAGGTACCGCGGCCGCCTATTTCAGTTTCAGATTCAAAACCTTCATATGGGTCAAACTGCCAGTTTGCTCTGTTTCCAATACCAACTGTGTCTATATGGGCATCAAAGCCTATTAGTGTCTTGCCTGTTCCCATATATCCCAGAACATTTCCCTGTGGGTCTATTTCTACCTTGTCAAAATTCAATGACCTCATTTCCTCGGCTATACGGTCAACTACGCCTTTTTCCTCGCTGCTTTCTCCCGGAATAGCAACTAAATCTCTCAAGAATTTAGTCATTGCTTTTTCATATCCCTGTGCTGCTTCTTTTATTTTATTAAAATCCAAGTTTGCCATGTCTTCCTCCAATTATCTTTCTAATCGTGCCTTGTTTCTGTCAACTAATTTCTGCAATGTTTCTTCCGGGTTTTTAATTTTCTGCAAGAAAATCATTGATGCAATTATATATG
>DNNV01000080.1 GCA_003497505.1 Clostridiales bacterium
TGAAAAGCATTCGGACTATGATATTTTTGATGATGACATTGAGGATACAAACGATACTACATTTGATTCTGTTATCACAAATGACGCTAAAATGCTAAAGGCAATAGACCAGGCCAAAAAAATCACTAAATCGGACAATCCTATTCTCATATATGGAGAAACAGGAACGGGAAAAGAAGTCCTTGTTCAGGCTATGATAAACTATAGCGGTATTTCCAGGGATAAGGTTGTCATACAGAACTGTGCAGCACTGCCGCAAAATTTAATTGAATCCATATTGTTTGGAACATGCAGGGGTGCATATACAGGAGCTGAAAACAGAAAAGGCTTATTTGATGAAGCAGACGGCGGACTGTTGTTTTTGGACGAGCTGAATTCCATACCATACGATGTGCAGGGTAAGCTGCTGAGAGTGCTGCAGGACGGCAGCTTCAGACCGGTGGGCTCAAATGTTCAAAAAAATGTAAATGTAAAAATAATTGCAGCTATGAACGAGGAACCAACAGAGGCAATCAACAATCAACATCTGAGAAAGGATTTATTTTATCGTTTAAGCGGCGGAATGATATTCCTGCCTCCACTTCGGGAAAGAAAAAGTGATATAATGCTCTTTGTGAACCATTACATAAATGAGTACAATTTTATGTATGGCAAAAATGTTCAGGGAATCACAAGGATTTTAGAGAATTTTTTCTTGAATTACTACTGGGAGGGGAATGTGCGGGAGCTGAAGCACATAATGGAATCAATGGTGAGTTTATCCGATACGGACATTTTGGAGGTTCAGCATCTGCCGGCATACATGTATGACAGAATTTTTAATGAAGGTATTGCAGAAAGTAATAATGCTAAGACTAAGTATGAGAGAAACTTTAATTCCGAAGACTATAATTTGAATAAAGCATTGGAGGAAAAGGAAAAAGAGCTCATAACGGAAGTGCTTAAAATAACTAAAGGCAACAAGACAAAGGCGGGAGAACTGTTAGGTATTCCGAGACAGACCTTAAAGTATAAAATAGATAAATTAAATATATAGCGACAAAAATCTGTCGCATGGACAGTTTTTCGTCTGCAAAAAAGCAAACCGACAAGTTTTTGTCGCTTTGCTTTTTTTATTATTCTGAAAACATTGAAAAACCATTGTTAAATTATTGGTATACAATTTGCTATATATATTACTGAGATAACAAAGATATGGAGGATAAAATGAATTTGGAATTGAGAAAGATTCAAATTAGAGACGTTGTATTCGATGATGTCAGCAAAATTGAAAATAATGTTCTGCATTTAAAAAAGAGCAGTCTCATTGAATTGATAAAGGAAGACAAAAGGATTAAAGAGGTGGATTTTGATATTGCAAAACCGGGCCAGTCAGTGAGAATATTGCCTGTCAAGGATGTAATAGAGCCGAGAGCCAAGCTTAACGGTGAAATTTTCCCCGGAATATTCAAAGAGCATATGGATGAATCAGGAAGCGGAATCACATATGTTTTAAGCGGATGTGCGGTTGTAACCACCGGGCCCATAGTTGGTTTTCAGGAGGGACTCATAGATATGGAGGGACCCGGAGCTGAATACAGTATATTCTCTAAATTGATTAACATTGTGATGGACATAACAAAAGAAGAGCATGTAGATCCACACGAGCACGAGGAAACAGTGAGGATGGCAGGCATAAAGCTTGCGAAATTTATAGGAGAAATAGGACTGAATTTTGAAGTATACAAGGCAGAAACATATGAATGGAAGAGCATAGGCGAAAAATATGCGGAATACCCCTCGCTGCCGAAGGTTGTATACGTATATAACTGCATGAGCCAGGGACTTCTTCACGACACGTATTTTTACGGAAGAGATTCCAAGCACATTGTTCCTTC
Source organism: Clostridiales bacterium (assembly GCA_003497505.1). Taxonomy (GTDB): domain Bacteria; phylum Bacillota; class Clostridia; order Tissierellales; family Sedimentibacteraceae; genus Sedimentibacter. The sequence goes on from DNNV01000080.1 coordinate 1,878, forward strand.
TCTGATAACTCCTCTTGAGGTAATGGATGGTGCAATAGTAAGCGGAAACTGTGTTTCACCCGGTTCAAAAACAACAACCTACCACCATTTGAACAATGCTGTTATAAAGGAGCTGCTGAACAAGCATGGCAAGGAGCTTAATTTCATGGGCATCATTTTAAATCCGCTCATGATTACACTGAAGGAAAAATACAGAAACTGCATGCTGTCGTTGAAATATGCAAAGATGCTGGGGGCAGAGGGCGCCATAATATCTCAGGAGGGCTTTGGTAATCCAACAACGGATTTGATGGTTACATGCCAGTATTTAGAAAAGGCAGGAATTAAAACAGTTATCATAACCAATGAAGATGCCGGAATTGACGGAATGTCAGAGTCTCTGCCGGACAGCGTAACTGAGGCAAAGGCCATTGTTTCCACAGGAAACAGCAACGCAACAATCATGCTTCCAAAGGTAGATAAAATTATAGGCAGACTGCCGGAAATAGTTAAGACCACCGGTGGAAATGTGGAATCCATACAGGATGACGGCAGATTGCTTGTTGAAATACATGGAATAATGGGAAGTCACAATCTTCAGGGAAACACACACCTGAGTGCAATGACCATATAGAGAGGTGCAAAATGAAGAAAATAGTATTTTACACAAACCAATTTTTCGGGCAAATAGGCGGCGAGGACAAAGCATACACCGAGCCACAGTTTCATGAGGGTGCAGTAGGAAATGCCAAGGCTTTTGACGGAAAGTTGGATGACGCCGAAATTATAGCCACATTCATATGCGGAGACAATTATTATGTTGAAAATATGGATGCTGTCAAGGACTTTATAAAAGGGCAGCTTAAAGATATTGAATTTGATTTTTTCATTGCAGGTCCAGCATTTAATGCAGGCAGATTCGGAATTGCATGTGGAGATGTTTGCAAGTTCATAAAGGAAGAATACAAGGTTCAGGCAATAACGGGGCTTTATGAAGAAAACCCGGCTGTTGAAATGTATAAAAAGGATATCTATATTTTAAGAGTGGGCAAATCTGCCGCAGGAATGAGAAAAGCTGTAGAGCTTATGGCGGAGTTTACAAACAAGCTGCAAAGGGGCGAAAAGCTGGGAAATCCTACAGAGGAGCAGTATTATGCAAGCGGAAAAAGGATAAATGTGTTCAAGGAAAAGAACGGAGCAGAAAGAGCCGTTGAAATGCTGCTGAAAAGACTTAACAAAGAAGAATACGAAACAGAGCTTGAAATATCTGTGTATGAAAAGGTTGAGCCTGCAGCCCCGCTGAAGGATTTAAAATCGGCTAAAATTGCTCTGTGTACCACCGGAGGAATTGTTCCCTTCGGAAATCCCGACCACATACCTGCTGCCACTGCTAAAATATACGGAATGTATGATATATCCCAAAAAGATAAGCTGAAAGAAGGCGAGTTTGAATCTGTTCACGCAGGATATGACCCTGTGTATGCCAACAAGGACCCTAACAGGGTTGCACCTCTGGATGTGCTGAGAAAGCTGAAGGATGAGGGCGTCATAGGAGATGTGTATCCATACCTGGTAGCGACCACAGGCAATTCAACATCTGTTGCGGACGCCACAAGAATGGGAAAGGAAATAGCCGAAAAGTTAGATGGAGTTGACGGTGTTATACTCACAAGCACCTGAGGTACCTGCACACGTTGCGGTGCAACGATTGTAAAGCAAATTGAAAAGGCAGGCATACCTGCGGTGCACATATGTACAGTTACTCCTATTTCCAAGACAGTTGGTGCAGCAAGAATATATCCGGCACAGGCGATACCTTATCCAACAGGTAATCCTGATCTGACAATCGAAAAAGAAGACAAGAGAAAAAGGGATATAGTTTTAAATGCGCTTAATCTTTTGCTGCAATAATGCGTTATATTATGGACTTGATGGATGATAACGATATGATTGACCTTGACTTAATTGGTATTGTCAAGTAATATGAGAAAAATGAATACAGCCTCTGAATAAACGGAGTTTCTTGACCGTCATATATGCAGCTGCAAATTTAGAATATTATAATAAAAAACGTACA
>DNNV01000375.1 GCA_003497505.1 Clostridiales bacterium
CTCAATTCCAGGGATTTCAGACAGCCTCTCTGCCATGTATTTAGCATTTTCATGGTCCTCTCCCAGTCTCTCGGTCATTTTTTCCAGTGCTATTATTCCTGCTGCAGCAAGCAGACCAACTTGTCTCATTCCGCCGCCCATGAGTTTCCTGTATTTTCTCGCCCTGTCTATGAATGCCTTGCTTCCTGCAACCATAGAGCCTGCCGGAGCAGCCAGTCCCTTTGACAGGCAGAACATAAGAGTGTCGCAGCACGCCGCCACTTCTTTCACGTCAACTCCCAATGAAACTGCTGCATTGAAAATTCTCGCTCCGTCCATATGAACAGGTATTCCATGCTTTTCCCCTATTTTCTTTATTTCATTCAGCGCGCTCAGCGGAACCACTGCTCCACAGCCGTGTGCTTCCTCAACGCATATCAGCCCTGTTTCCGGCTCATGGATATCATCCACACGTATTGCATTTTCCACATCCGCAGGATTCATAGTTCCGTTTTTAGTTTCAAGAGTCCTTAGCTGCACCCCTGCTATAACTGCGGATGCTCCTACCTCATGCAGCACTATATGATTGTTTACACCCACTATTATTTCCTGACCTCTTCTTGTGTGGGTAAGAATTGCAAGCTGGTTTCCGAAGGTACCGCTTGGAACGAACAGCGCCGCCTCCTTGCCCACCTTTTCCGCAGCTAACTTTTCAAGCTTGTTTATTGTAGGGTCATCTCCGTAAACATCATCGCCAACCTCTGCATTTGCAATGGCCTGTCTCATTTCATCCGTAGGCATTGTAACCGTATCGCTTCTCAAGTCTATATATCTCATTTCACACCTCTGTTGTTTAGTTTTATTATATTCATACTATATTAAAATCCTTTTCATTTCAACATATTAATTGACATTTTTCTTCATATTGATTACCATGTATATATTCTATTATTTACAGGAGCATTATATGAGTGATTTAAGACATAATAAGATGGCTTCCGAATCCATGACAAAGCTTGTTGTCACCATGGCAATACCACCTATTTTTTCAATGTTCATACAAGCAATGTACAACATTGTGGACAGCATATTTGTTGCAAAGACTGGAATGGAAGCACTGACGGCAGTTTCCCTTGCATTTCCGCTTCAGCAGATATTGGTAGCTTTGTTTGTAGGGACAGGAGCAGGGATTTCCTCACTGATTTCGAGACGCTTAGGAGAAGGAAATTATGAGGACGCAAACAAAGCGGCAAGCCACGGTATTGTTATGAGCTTCATATATTCAATTATAATGATTTTCGCAGGGTTATTTTTTACAAATTACTTTGTGGGATTCTTTACAGAGGACCTTATTTTGCAGGATCTGACCGTGAAATACCTCCGAATTATTCTGATTTTCTCTGTTTTTAACTTCATTGCCCACGCGGGAATTTCCATACTTCAGGCAACCGGAGATACTATGATGCCCATGATATCACAGCTTGTGGGCGCGGTGACAAATATTATACTTGACCCTATTATGATTTTCGGTTATTTCGGCTTTCCTGCCATGGGTGTGGAGGGTGCGGCACTGGCAACCATAATCGGACAGTTCGCTTCTTTTGTCATGATAGTTTTCATGTTCAGGAAGGATACGGACATCAAGGTGAAAATCAAAGGCTTCAGGTTTGACAGAATAATTTTAAGAGATATGTACTCTGTTGCATTTCCTGCAATCATCATGCAGTCACTGGCATCAATAATGATCAGCGGACTTAATTTAATTCTGATATCCTTGAGCGATGCGGCGGTTTCTGTGCTTGGCATCTATTACAAGCTTCAGTCCTTTGTTTTTATGCCCGTTTTTGGAATAATGCAGGCATTCAGAGCCATTGTGGGATACAATTTCGGCGCAAAAAACAAGGACAGGGTAATAAGTTGCTTAAAGACCGTCCTCGTTATTTCATCGTTGATTATGATATTGGGTACTATTATCTTTCAGATATTTACAGAGCCTATGCTTCGTCTGTTTGACAGCAATGAGGAAATGATGTCCATAGGTGTCAGAGCTCTAAAAACCATAAGCCTTGGCTTTATAGCCGCAGCTGTTGGAATAGTAATAAGCTCTGCATTCCAGTCCTTCGGAAGGGGGACCATAAGTCTTGTTATATCATTTGCGAGACAGCTTCTGATTCTGCTGCCTGCTGCCTATGTATTGGCCCGCATCGGAGGTCTTGATCTATTCTGGTACTCGTTTATCGCATCGGATATTTTATCTGTATGCATTGCCATACCGGCAATTACTTCTTACCTAAAAAAGATATTTGATTCATGGGAAACAATTTAGACTACATTACATTTCATCATTGTAAACGGCAAAATGAATGTGGTCTTCCCACCTGCCGTTTATCTCCAGGTACCGTTTTGAAAAGCCTTCCTGTTCAAATTTGAGCTTTTCCATTACCTTAAGAGACCTTGCATTTCTCGGTATAACATTAGCTTCTATTCTGTGAAGACCAAAATCCTCAAACATTATTTCCACCGTTCTTTTTATAGCCTCAGTCATATACCCCTTATTTATTTCATCTTTGTCCAGCTTGTATCCCAAAAAACAGGACTTGAAATTTCCCATCACTATATTTGAATAGCACAAATTGCCTATCAGCTTGTTGTCTTCCTTCCTGAATATCCAGAATCTCACCAGAGAGTTGTCTTTGAACATGTTGTACTCATTGTTTAGCTTCCTCTTATGATAGGAAAGTGTGTAAAAATCCCTCGGCTGTCCCGGCTCCCATTCTGCCAAAAAGCTCTGGTTCCTTTTATAATATTCTAAAACCTCCTGCCCTTGGCGAGGCTTCAATATTCGTAAATACAATCTTTCAGAGTCATATCTTGTCTGCTTGAACATTTCATTCTCCTTAATTTTTCTGAATTTAATTTTATATTTACGCACCGAATTAGTCAACTTATTTTGCTTTACTATATATTTTTTTTGTGATAGTATTATGATTATTGATTTTATGGACGGAAGGAGGAGCTGACATAAAAAGAGGAAATAAATTATTATTGAT
>DNNV01000045.1 GCA_003497505.1 Clostridiales bacterium
CATCTAAGTCAAGCATGCTCATCCCTCCCATCAGTGCAGCGGCAATTCCCACAAATCCTTTGGCGTATAAATCCGATCAATTTCCGACAGATTAAAGTTCCCCTCAATATCCATAAGCAAGTAGCCTGAGTCATTCAATTTAAAAATATTTGTGAAGTAGGCATCCTTAACCACAGCCTCTTCATTCAGATGCCAGCTCCCGAAATTTTCCTCAAATAAATACACAATTCCATCTTCGCTTAAAATTAAAGCTGTGCCCTTTTGAGATTGAATATCAAATAAATTGCCTTTCAGACAGTCCAATTCTGCCTTTACTGTCTTTATTCCACCCAAAGAAATTATTTTGTACTGTCCTTCGTTCCCTATTGCCATAAGAGAATTTTTATTACCGTATCCATCCTCTAAATGCTTGATTTTTCTTATTTCATCATTTAGCAAGTCAATTTCTTCTTCAACAGTAAATTGCCCGCCGTAATATCTTACAAAAAACAATTTCCCCCTCTTTGTTCCAACCGCGAAATAATCGTCGTCTATTTTTTCTAGCACAGTCCAATCCGGAATAGTTAAACATATGTCCTTATGAAAAATCAGATAATATTCATCATTTTCCTTAATTATTTCAAACAATGCCAATGTATCCTCTCCATTTTCCACTGCGAACAAGTAATCTCCTATTGCTTCGCACCTTCCAACTCCACCAAAGCCGCAGTCCGTTTGTAGCTTTTTAACCTTAATATGCTCATTGTTTTCCGATATTTTTTCAAAGCTATCACTGCAAAGAAGGTAGCATCCCCCTGCAACTCCAAAAAGTAAAATTTCCTTGTCATTCAATTTATATATATATGAAATTATTTCCTTTACCTCCCTGATAGGGGGCCCCCACTCTATTTCAAGCCGATTACAGTCGGTAAAGTTATCCGTAATATCCATATGAAAAAATTGAACCTTGCTGTCTGTGCCGCTTACAATAAAAAGATTTTTATTTATCCTCAACATGTATTGCAAAAATCCATCAAAGCTAAAAGCCCCCTCTTGCTTTATCGGATTTATTTTCACCGAGACCTTTTTAATATTATTTGCACAAACTCGGTAATAAGGAATCAGGTCTGTCAACAGTTTTTCTTCTGTCTGTAAAAGCTCATTCAGGCTTTCTTCGAAATTATGAACTAAAATTCCATTTTCCCGGCATTCATTCAGCTTTTTTCTCAAGGCATCCACCTGACTTTTAAAATATGCTCCGTCTACAGACAGGTTCATCTTCATTTTTCTCCTCCCTTATCCTCCATACACTCAAGCAGGTATTTTGAATGCTCCAGGTGAGACAATTGCCTGTCTAATCTTTGATACTCTCTCGCATCAATCCTCATCAAGTTATCAATATCACATTCAAAAGCTTCTATCAGCCTTTGAGGCAGGGCTTTTCTGGCCGTTCCTTTCCCAAAAATCATATGAACCGCATCTAAACAGCTCACGTCTTCCGTTGCAGGGCGCACATAGCTATACGGTCTGGTGCGAATTTCGTCATACGTTGTGGTCGCTTCGCCCGCACCCTTTGCTTCCATATTCCAGCCTTCGCTTATGGGAAAGAACCCGAAACGCACAGCCTGTGAGATAATATAGTTTTGATCATCGGCATATGTGATTGAACCGATAAAGCCATCCCACAAAGCCTTGCTCAAATCCTTTTCTTCTCCCATATTCCAATTATCCAGAACATGTAAAATATTACGGATGGACAATACGGATTCTCTAAGCTCCGGTTCATCTGCTCCGGAAGCTCTTTGAATTTCATTGTCTCTCCATTTACCCATAAAAACATTTTGAGTAACCCTGCACAACTGAGAAAAGCGGAACAATTCTTCCAATGTCCTTTTGGAATGTGGAATATGAATATTTCCGTTTTTATCAGCCAATCGAGCAACTATTATTCTGAAAAGCTCATTTTTCTCCGGAAATTCCTGATCCTCCAATGAGCCTGTTATCCTCTGAGGTACATAATTGTACTCGATAGTTACAAACCGTGACTTGAATGCCGGATTAAGCTCATTTGTTCCTTCATAGTTAACCATTTGAGTTGATAAATTTCCCGTGCCGATAAATCCAAAACCAGGCTTAATCAATACAGGCCCCACTCCCGTAATATATGCCGTGCTCCCTGCATGGCGCTGCAGAATATCGTTGAGGGCTATTAAATTCTGCATGGCAATTGTGTTCAGTTCATCCACAATTACCGGCCTGCCTTCTCTCACCGCAATCAAAATTTCTCTCTCTGTTTTTTTTATTTCAGTGCCAAAGGCGCTGTTGCTTGCCACAAATAAATCAGAAAAACTTTTCCATATTTGAATTTTAAGCTGCAGCTGCTCTTCATCTGTCATCTGTTCCAGCCTTTCCCTGTGCTCATCCATCCATTCATAAAAATCCACTATAATCATGTTGAGATAATCCACAAAGGAGCCCTGTGAAAAGCTGCGCTGAAGAGACAATGTTTTTTCCACGAACATGTCTTCATAAGTTAAATTGTGCGAGCCTGATATAAATAATGGCTGCAAAGATTCTATCTCTTCCTTGCTTCCGCCGGTCAGAATATTCTGATAGTGCAGCTTTCTTTCTTCATGAAATTCTCCGAACTTTTGAATGGCATCTTTTTCTGTGGCATCAGGAGTTGCGGAAAACCAGGCTTCCATTTTATTCTCCAATTCACCCTGTATTCTATTCTGAACGGTAAAATCCAGGGCTGCTTCGGCTGCTAATTGTGTCTTTCCGCTTCCCAAATGCCCTACGATATACACAGGCACCCCCAAATTCAAGGAATCTATTACCTTCTTCTTTGATTCAACCACATAAGGTACGGTTACAAGGCGCTGGCGGTGCTGAGTTTCTATATCGTTTATCAATTGGCGCCTGTGATAGAACTCCCATGCCTCAGGAGAAGCCTTTATAATCAACTCTAGTTTGTGCTCCAATGTTTTTATTCGGTCTGCCCTGTACCTCGTAGCCGAATTGCTGCCATAATGACAGCTGTTGTCGATCTCGCTGCTGACTCTCCTTTCCCAACGAAGGAAAAACCTTTCATACTCAATTAAGTTCTCAATTTCTTGTATTTCCCTGCCTTTGCTTGCTGTTTCTTCTTCCACATAAGCCTTATATTTTTCGTAATAGACATTATTTTTTTTAAAATCAGGATTAAGCACATCGCCCTTTTCTTCAAATTTCCTGAAAGCTTTAAAAAAAGCTCCTTGCTCTTCTATTTTTTTATTGTTTTCATCCTCCAGCGACTTTAGGGCCTTTTCACGCAATTCCTCTTCATACCAGCCTTGCATTTCTTCTATAGCAGGAACATAAGCCTGATTAAAATCTTTTTGTCCTTTCACAAAATTTCCTCCTTCTCACGATGCTGTTGCCGCAGATATATTAAAATCCCGAATTAAAAAATCGGGATTTTAATATACTAGCTAACCTTACATAATTAAATAATTCCGTGTTCTTTTAACAGCTCTTCAATCTCTGTTCCCGCTATTTGTTTTAAAACCTTGCGTTTTGTAAGCGGTGGCAGCTTAATTTCTGGTCTTTCTCCATCCAGCAGGCATTTGCTTGCATTTAATAAATAGCGTATGTCATATCTCGAAGCATATACCTCAGGAACACCCTTTTCAACGCCTGTCAAAACATATACCGCTTCCATAGCTGTACGTCCTGAATATTCTATGGTAAATACAGTATCACGTCCCGGATCATCCAGTGTTTCGGCAAATTGCCCAAGGAAAGCGAAATTCACTGCATTTTTAGGCACAACATACGGGCGGTCTCCAAATTCGCGAACCATGAACTGAGATGTAATAAACGGCATCATGACAGGAACCGCGGTGCATGATCCCGCCAGTTCTTCTATTTCACCTGCCGGAACCCCTATATGATACAGCCATTCCTTTGTGATTTCCTTACCGGTACAATCTCTCATAGGTTTTTTAATATAGTCTCCCGGAACATCGGAAAACAAACCGTATACCCATACAACAACGTCTTTTTCAGGCTGTCCGTAATATTGTTCCTGACGGTTTATAGTCCAGCTCATGAGCCACGAAGAATCAATTGCCGAAATTATACCGCCTGTTACGGTTTTTCCGCCATATGGCGAGCGCTTTGTAATTTTTTCAATGTACTTTGGAACACGTTCATCGTGACACGTTACAGTACATGATTCCCAGTTAGATTTTTCTGGATCTGTACAGAATTTGTCCGGATTTCCAAATTCCTTTGACTGTTCAGCTATATTCCTCCATAATTTCCAACATCCTTCCGGTTCCTTGTTAAACGGAGCAGGAGTGTTGTCATTACCGTAGCCTGAGCCTTCGGTCATGGAGCCATTAGTGATGAATACCAAATCATTTTCTGTTAAATCAACGGAGATGTCTTTTCCGTCTGCATCCCTTGCAACTATTTTCTTTGCGACTTTTTTGTCGTCTGTTATTGAAAATTCAACATTATCAACGGTTACTCCATATTCAAATTTAGCGCCGTTATCCTGCAAATATTTAACCATCGGCTTTACAAATGAAGTGTATTGATCATGGCGTGAGAACTGCAGTGCTGAAAGATCAGGAAGCCCGCCCACGTGGTGGATGAAACGGTTCATGTATAATTTCATCTCCAATGCACTGTGCCAGTTTTCAAAAGCAAACATCGTTCTCCAATATGTCCAGAAATCACTGTCCAAAAGCTCATCCGAAAAAATATCCTCTATAGATTTGTTTTGAAGCTCTTCGTCTGAAATATTTACAAAGGCAGCCAATTCCTTTGCAAGGTCCTGTCCCAGATTGAACTTTCCATTGTCATATCTCACGCCTTGGTTTTTAGTAATGCGGCAGTTGCTGGAGTTAGGATCATCGTAGTTTGTGTAATAAAAATGGTCCAGAACCGTCATTTCAGGGTCCTCTGTAGATGGCAGGGAGCTGAATAAATTCCATAAAACCTCAAAATAATGTCCCATCTCACGTCCGCCACGTGCCACATAACCGGCATTCTGGCGAACAGCACCATCCAGTGACCCCCCCGGAACATTCAACTGCTCCAAAAATACAATTTTGCTGCCGTCCATGTGTGCATCTCGTATTAAAAAGCACCCTGCAGCCAAAGCACCTATTCCCGTTCCGATTAAATAAGCCTTTTTGTCTTCTATTCCTTTCGGCTTTCTTGCATTTACCAAAGCATGGTAAGTTCCGTTTGTTAGCTTGAGCCTTTCATCATATGTTTTTAGTTTCATTGTATCTCCTTCTTTCACAATTTTATAATATTTCAATATAAACTTTGTTTAGTTTTTTACATTCACTTTATTAGCATGCTTATGAAGTGTAATGAATAATAAGTTTTCATTTCGATTGCTTATTATCCGTGTGATTTGTATAAAACAATCATATATTTTTTTTATGCCTTTTTCATTATATAAACAAACCGCA
>DNNV01000337.1 GCA_003497505.1 Clostridiales bacterium
AGTCTAAACATTTTTCCTGCATATGCAGCCAAGCCGCCTGCTACCATAACACCCTCTGCAGCTAATGTTGTTCTGAACTGAACATCATCTATGCCTTCAGGGTACAGAATGTTTGAAAGTGTTGAGCATCTGTTGCCTTCTGCAGCAAGAAGCTTGAAGCCCATTGCTTCGAGAGCGGCGTTTATTGCTTCTGAAACCCTTATATGTCTGTCATACCTTGCTTCTGCGCCTTCTTCATTTATTAATCTAACAGATTCCTTCAGAGCCCATATCATGTTAACTGCAGGAGTTGCAAAATATTTTGTAGGATCGTTCATTATGGGTATCCATTTTTCAAAGTCAATATAGTATTCGGGTATTGTTCCCAAGGCTGTTCTTCTTTCAAGAGCTTTTTTGCCTGCCCATAAAATAAGCAGACCAGGAGCAACACCGAATGCTTTCTGAGAGCCTGTAAATAATATGTCTATTCCATATTCATCAACATACTCTCTTTCGCCTGCTGTTGCGGCAACGCCGTCAACTATGTAAACAGTCTCAGGGAAGTTCTTTATAATTTTTCCTATTTCCTGAATTGGCGCGACTGCTCCTGTTGCTGTGTCAACATGTGATACAGTAATTGCGGCATATTTTTTTTCTTTTAATTTTGCTTCGATTTCTGCAGGGGAAACCACCTGTCCCCAAGGTGCCTGGAGCACGTCGGTATTTAAGCCTTTTCTCTGGCAGATATCGATAAATCTGTCTCCAAAGAAGCCGTTGGAAACAACAAGCACATTGTCTCCTCTTTTTGTAACGTTGGAAATTGCCATTTCCATTGCCAAAGTACCTGTACCTGCCACAACGAAGCACTCTCCGTCAACCTTTAAAAGATTTTTTAAATCAACAACCAATTCCTTAAAGTCTTTTACAAACTCTGGATCTCCAAATGCAACTGTTTCTCTTCCCATCTGGTCATTAATAGAACGTACGGTGGGTGTAGGACCTGGGATCATTACTAACTTTTTATTTTTCATAATACACACTCCTTCATCAATTTCACTATATGAAATTCAATTTCAATAGTAGTATATTATAAAAAATGTAAGGTGTCAATATTGAAAATTCGTTTAATAATTTTAAATAAGCATATATTTTATAATGCTATTTCCATAGATTCTTCATAATATCTTCATACTTTTATGCTAAATCTAGAATAGAAAATGTCGTAGACATATAAGTTTATATCATTAAACATAGTGATTAGAGAAAGTAAATTAAGAGGACCATACAGAGAGGGGCTTAAATGCTGAGAAAGCTCTATGCATAAACTTAATTGAAGTGCCTCTATGAATGTTAGGCCGAATTGCAGTAGGCTGTTACGGATCTCCCGTTATAGAGATACAACATGTTGGTGTTGGATAAGAGATAGACATATAGCAAAACTATGTGTCTAAACAGAGTGGGATCGCGGAGTTACCTCCGCCTCTGAGTGATAATCAGAGGCGGAGGTTTTTTGTTTTAGTAAATAGGAGGTGATGAATGCAAGTTAAAAAAAGTAGTAAAATCTAATATTTAAAATTTAGGAATAATATAAAAAGGAGAATAGTATGAATACAAATTTTTTAGTAGCAATAAATATTATGGTTATGTTGGTTATTTTGTTTGGATTAACTTTATTAAAGAAAAGAAGATTATCATTTACTATTAGAGTTATATTGGCATTGGCAATAGGAATTATATTTGGAACATTACTTCAATTAAAATATGGAGCTTCATCGGATGTAGTAATACAGTCTAATTCCTGGTTTTCAATTATAGGAACTGGTTACGTAAGACTTTTAAGCATGATAGTAATTCCGTTAATTTTTATTTCTATTACATCTGCAATAATAAGTCAGGATTCTAAAAAATTAGGTAAAATGACTGCTCTGATAATTGTTATCTTACTTATAACAACTGCCATATCAGCCTTTATAGGTGCAAGCTCAGCAAATCTATTCAGCCTTTCAGCCGAAGGATTCCAAATAGGAGAAAATGAGCAAAATGCAGCTGAAAAGATGCAAACACGATTAGACGGCTTCAAAGAAAAAACAATTCAACAGCAGATTATCGAGATTATACCAACTAATCCATTTTATTCAATGACAGGGCAAGGAAGCTCCGCGACATTGTCAACGGTAGTCTTTGCAGCTTTCTTAGGAATGGCAGCTATAGGATTAAGGAAGTCACATGCTGAATCTGCCGAAAACTTTGCAAAGTTTATAAAAGTATCACATGACATAGTGATGCGAATGGTTACAATGATATTAAGGCTTACACCATATGGTGTATTGGCTCTTATGACAAAATTAGTTTCAACTAATAGCTTTAGTGAAATATCGAGACTTATTAAGTTTGTAATAGAGTCATATGCAGTGTTAGCTGCAGTGTTTATTATACACTTATTAATTTTAACTATATTTGGACTAAATCCTATAACTTATATAAAAAAGGCTGCAACACCATTGATGTTTGCATTTAGTTCAAGATCATCTGCCGGTACCTTGCCGATAAATGTAGAAACTCAAATAGAAAAGCTTGGGGTTTCACAAGGACACGCTAACTTGTCTGCCTCATTAGGAACAAGCATCGGTCAAAATGGATGCGCAGGAGTTTATCCCGCAATGCTTGCCGTGATGATAGCGCCAACGGTTGGAATCAATCCGTTAGCTCCGGCCTTCTTAATAAAATTAATCATAATAACGACATTGTCATCCTTTGGTATAGCCGGTGTAGGAGGAGGGGCTACATTTGCATCCTTAGTAGTTTTACCCGCTATGGGTTTACCGGTAGGATTAGCAGGGTTATTAATTGCAATAGAGCCATTAATTGATATGGCAAGAACTATGGTTAATGTAAGTGATTCTATGCTTGCCGGAATTATTTCAAGTAAGCTTATGGGTGAATTGAACATAGATGTTTACAATAATAAAATAAAGTCAGAGGCATAAACACAGGGCTCGGATTAAATTCCGGGCCTTTTATTAATATTCAGATTAATATTATTGATTTACTTCTGGTAACATGCTAAAATTTCACTAAGTAAAATATAATT
>DNNV01000136.1 GCA_003497505.1 Clostridiales bacterium
AGATTACAAAGTGCTGAAAAATTCTGACGCACACATCCTCACGGATATTTCAGAGGCAGAAAACAGTATAGAGCTTGATGGCGCAGAAAAAATTTATGATTATCTGAACATTTATTGATTGCAAAAGGATTGTTCTTGTGCCGATACCATCAATTTTCCGAAAAATGACTGCGGAAAAGGGATGGTATCGTTATATGGACAGCATTTGGCCAAGGAGAGTAAAATGAAGGAAATTTCAATGCATATACTGGATATTGTAATGAATAGCATCAAAGCGAAAGCAAGATTAATTGAATTATATATAGATGACAGCATAAAAAGCAACATGTTGAAAATCGTCATAAAGGATGATGGGACAGGTATGACGGAGGACATGTCGAGGCAGGTTACAGATCCTTTTTATACCACAAGGACCACAAGAAAAGTAGGTCTCGGGTTGCCTATGCTAAAGGAAAGTTGTGAAAGATGCAACGGGTTTTTGAAAGTAGAATCAGAGCTGGGTAAGGGTACGATAGTCAGTTGCTGCTTTGAAAGAAATAATATTGACCGTATGCCATTAGGGAATATGGGTGATACAATTATGACAATAATAAATTCATTGGAGAATTGTGAATTTTTATACAACCATATAACCGATGTTGGCAATTTTGAAATCAGCACGTCCTATATGAAGGAAATGTTGGAAACTGAGGATATTAGAGATAGCGAAACACTGCTGTGGGTTCGGGATTACGTAAATGAAAATCTGAAGAGTATATCAAATTTTTAACAAAATCATAGTGATTAGAATGTAAGGTCAATATTTGCATTGTTACAGAAAATTATAAAATTTTGAAAAATAATTAAAAAAGGTGTTTAAAAGTTTAGTGTAATCTGTTATAATCGATATGTTTGATTATTAAATAACTTTTATATAATGTGTTATATAAAACAATTAAAACAAGAGGTGAAAATATGAGCACAAAATTGTTTACATTTAAGGGCGGAGTTCATCCACCTACAAACAAGTCGCTAACACAAAATGTGCCAATTGAGAATGCAGTTGATCCTAAGGTTGTTGTCATCCCGCTTTCACAGCATATAGGGGCACCCTGCGATCCATTAGTAGCTGTGGGTGATACAGTTAAAGTTGGACAAAAAATAGGCGAATCAAAAGCCTTTATGTCTGTGCCGGTACATTCAAGCGTGTCCGGAACAGTAAAAAAAATTGAACATCACTATGTTCCCGGAGGAGCTAAGGTTAATTGTATTGTAATTGAATCTGACGGCAAGTTTGAGGTGCATGAATCTGTTCAACCAAAAGGAAAGGTAGAAAATCTTACCAAAGAAGAAATTCTGTCAATCATCAAGGAAGCAGGAATGGCAGGAATGGGAGGAGCAACATTCCCTACACATGTTAAATTAAGCCCTCCGCAGGACAAGCCCATTGACGTATTGTTAGTAAACGGTGCGGAATGCGAGCCTTATTTAACTGCGGACCACAGAATCATGCTTGAAAAATCCGAACAGGTTATAACCGGTGTAAAAGCGATAATGAAGGTTTTAGGAGTTGAAAAGGGCTACGTATCAATTGAGAAAAACAAGCCTGATGCAATCGAAGTTATGCAGAAAGCTGCTTCATCTGAGGAAGGCATTGAAATTATTGCCTTGGAAGTAAAATATCCTCAGGGCGATGAAAAAAGATTGATTAATGCTGTAACCGGAAGAGTTGTACCATCCGGAGGACTGCCTATGGAAGTAGGATGTGTCGTTGAAAATGTCGGAACCGTTGCCACAATCGGAAATGCGATTGAGACAGGTATGCCGCTTGTACAAAGAGTTGTAACAGTATCGGGAAGCGCAGTTCAAAATCCGAAAAACCTGATGGTTAGAATAGGAACAACATTTAAAGATGTTATCGAGCAATGCGGCGGATACAAGGAAGAGCCGGGCAAGCTTATTAATGGCGGACCGATGATGGGAATTGCACAGTTCTCTGATGAAGTCCCGGTTATAAAAGGAACTTCCGGAATTCTTGTATTAAACAAGAAGGAAGCAGGTATTCCTGAACCGTCAAACTGCATTATGTGTGGAAGATGCGTCGATGCATGTCCGGTACATCTGATGCCGTATAAAATCAGCGGATATACACTTCAGAAAAACATAGACGCTGCTGACGAATACCATGCAGCAGATTGTATAGAATGCGGCGGTTGCTCTTTCATTTGTCCTGCAAAGAGACCATTGAAAGAAACAATCAGCCTTGCAAAAAAAGAAATTTTAGCAAGACGCAAAAAGGTTAAATAGGAGGAAAAATAGATGGAAAATAAGTTGATTGCTTCATCGTCACCTCATATAAGAACGGATGAAACAACTCAAAAGCTCATGCTTGATGTAATTATCGGTTTACTTCCGGCATTGGTGGCAAGTATATTTTATTTTGGTTCGAATTCAATTGTACTGATTGTAGTTGCTGTGGCTGCTGCTGTGGCAACAGAGTTTGCATGTCAGAAATTTATGAACAGACCAATTACGGTTACGGATTTAAGTGCTGTGGTTACAGGTATGTTAGTTGCATTTAATCTTCCTCCGTCAGCTCCATGGTGGATTGCTGTGGCAGGTGCGATATTTGCAATAGCGATAGTAAAGCAAATATTTGGCGGACTTGGATTTAATTTCTTGAACCCTGCTCTAGCGGCAAGAGCATTTTTGATGGCATCATGGTCATCTCATATAACAGGTGGTTTTATAGACCCCGTAACAGATGCCGTATCTTCAGCTACACCATTAACAGTTATAAAAGCGGGGGGAACTCAGCTTCCTTCTATGATGGATATGCTGCTTGGAAATATTCCCGGAGTTATAGGAGAAACATCTTCAATACTTATTATTTTAGGCGGATTATATTTAATATACAGAGGGACTATTAAATGGATTATTCCTGCATGCTATATCGGAACTGTGGCAGTGATAGCATTGATTTTTGACGGCGGCAGTTTATTGCCTTACCATTTGTTTGGCGGCGGCTTGATGCTGGGAGCATTTTTCATGGCTACAGATTTTGCTACAAGCCCTGTTACAGACAAAGGTAAAGTTATATATGCTGTTGGAGCAGGTATGCTTACTATGCTTATAAGAAAAGTCGGAGGATATCCGGAAGGAGTATCTTATTCAATACTTCTTATGAATATCCTTACTCCAATGATTAATATGTATGTGAAGCCACAAGTATTTGGAGTAGCAGGAGGTAAAAAAAATGAAAAATAGTTTCGTAAAATTAGGCGGAGTATTGTTTCTTGTAGGCGCAATATCAGCAGGCGTATTGGCTTGGCTCAACGATGCTACAAGTGATATCATAGCTAAAAATGAAGCAATGGCAAGTATGAAGCCTGAAATATTAGAGGCTGTAATGCCAGGTTCGGTTTTGTTCAGTGATTATGAAGATGCCGCATTGATTGATTCTATAAAAGCAGAGAATTCAAAGTTTGTTAATTTACTTACTGCTGTTGACAGCTCGGACAAAGAGCTTGGTAAGGTTATAAGAACATGGAGTACTGTGCCGGGATATGGCGGAGACATGGAGCTTTTTGTGGGTGTATCACCTGACGGTAAAATTACCGGTATCAGCGTTGTAAGCCACAGTGAAACATCAGGTCTTGGAACGAGAACTTTGGAGCCTGCATTTACATCTCAGTTTGTAGGCAAGGACGCTGGTGCAGAAATCACCGCATTTGATGCTATTTCAGGTGTTACTAAATCTTCAAATTCATTTTTGAGTGCTGTTAACAATGCAATAGACATTTACAGTAAATTTTTAAAATAATAAAATAGGAGGATGAAATGAACAAGTTTGAAATATTTAAAAATGGTATTACAAAAGAAAATCCTATTTTAGTTCAGCAGGTTGGTATGTGTGCAACACTTGCAATAACAACTTCACTTTTAAATGGAATTGGAATGGGAGTAGCGGTTATCGCAGTTTTGACAGGTTCAAATATTGTTATTTCTGCTTTGAGAAAGTTTATACCGGATGAAGTGCGTATTCCTGCATTCGTTATAATTATAGCTGCATTTACAACAATAATAGATTTATTGATGCATGCATATACATTTGCGTTGTATCAGGCACTTGGAGTATTTATTCCGCTGATAGTTGTTAACTGTATAATACTTGCCAGAGCTGAGGCCTTTGCATTTAAGAACGGAGTATTTGACTCGGCAATAGATGGCTTGGGTATGGGTGTCGGTTACTTGGTAGCAATGGTATTGTTAAGTTCAATCAGAGAAATATTAGGTAATGGATCTATATTGGGACTCAGAATTCTTCCTGAGGCGTATGAGCCGATGATGATGGCCGTTCAGCCGCCTGGAGCATTTATTCTCCTTGGTTTGTTAATTGGTGCTGTAAATTACCTATCAAGAAAAAAGAAAGCGTAGGAGGTAGGAAGAATGAATTTAGTAAGTTTATTTATTACGGCGTTTCTGGTAAATAATATTATATTTTCGCAGTTTTTGGGAGTGTGTCCCTTCCTTGGCGTTTCTAAAAAAATAGATACGGCAGCAGGTATGAGCGTAGCGGTAATATTTGTTATTACCTTGGCTTCAATTATAACATTTATTGTGCAGAAGGCTATTTTGGACCCTATGCAGTTAGGATATCTGCAAACAATAGTATTTATTTTGATAATTGCAGCTTTGGTACAGTTTGTTGAGATGTTCTTAAAGAAATCAGCCCCTGGTTTGTACCAGGCATTAGGTATTTATTTACCTTTGATTACTACAAACTGTGCTGTTCTAGGTGTTGCTATAAACAGCATTAAATTTGATTACAGTTTTATAGAAGCAATGGTATATTCGATAGGTACATCCGGAAGCTTTATGCTTGCAATTGTATTGTTTGCCGGAGTTAGAGATAAAGTGGACAACGCTGATCTTCCTGAATCACTTAAGGGTTCTGCAATTTCTTTGATTGCAGCAGGTCTGATGTCTGTTGCATTTTTAGGCTTTTCAGGACTGAAATTATAGGAGGTAGAATATGGTTATAGTAAATGCAGTAGCAGTTACCGGCGGTGTTGGCGTGGTATGCGGAGTATTACTGGCGGTTGCTGCAAAATTATTCGCAGTGGAAGTTGACCAAAAGGTCATTGATATTAGAAATCTTCTGCCCGGTGCTAATTGCGGTGCCTGTGGTTTTCCCGGCTGTGACGGAATGGCAGCAGCAATAGCGGAAGGCAGAGCACCTGTTAACGGATGTCCTGTGGCAAGCAGCGAAAAGCACCAACAAATAGCTGATGTTATGGGAACTACGGCAGGAACAACTGACAAAAAGGTTGCACATGTGTTGTGTCAGGGATGTGACAGTGTAGCTACAAAGAAATATAATTATGACGGTGTGAAAGACTGTAAGGCAGCAGCAGCAGTTCAGGGAGGTCCTAAATCATGTGATAAGGGTTGCCTGGGTTTTGGAAACTGTGTTGTTGTATGTGACTTTGATGCTATTGAAATAGTGGATGGACTTGCAGTTATAGACAAAGAAAAATGTACTTCCTGCGGCAAATGTATAGAAGAATGCCCTAAGGCAGTAATTGAGTTTGTACCTTATAAAAACAATGTTATTGTAGGATGCCATAACAAAGATTTCGGTAAGGCTGTTAAGGATGTATGTACAGTTGGATGCATCGGCTGCAAAATCTGTGAGAAGAACTGTGATTTTGATGCGATACACGTTGTAGACAACCTTGCAAAGGTTGATTATGACAAATGTACACATTGTATGGTATGTGTTCAGAAGTGTCCTACCAAGGCAATACAGGGTGACTTGACGATTGTAGAAAAACAATAAAAGATTAAAATAACAAAATCAAGGCTGTGCTCCTGCACAGCCTTTAGTATTGGCATGAGACCATGTATGTTTTTTAAAATTTTGACAAAAATAAAAATACGCACTATAATGTTGTTAATGCGAATTAGTATTAAAATAATATTTACAAAGGATGATACTATGAATGCTATAGAGAGAATAGAGCAGGAATTAAGCGGGAAGGAAATCGATTTGAATTCCTTGAATAAAGAAAGAACGGTATTATTAGTTGTTGATATGGTCGTAGGCTTTGTGTACACCGGAGCATTGTCATCGCCAAGAGTTGCGGCAATTGTAGATAACATTGCTGAGTTGAACAGAAAGACAATAGGATATAAAAAGCTGTTCTTTTTAGACACTCATGAAAATGATTCACAGGAATTTTTGAGCTTTCCTCAGCACTGTATGGCAGGCACAGAAGAGGCGGAGCTTATTCCTGAGCTGAAAACAGAATTTTCAGAAGGAGCCGAAACATTTTATATTGAAAAGAATAGCACAAATGCTTTTCACAGTCCAGGTTTTCAAAAGTGGCTGAGAGAGCACGAGGATGAGGTTGATAATTTTATTATAGCAGGGTGTGTAACAGATATTTGTATCTTGCAGGCTGCGCTGACATTAAAGTCATATTTTAATGAAAAAAATAAAAGCAAGAGAGTTATAGTTCCCAAAAATACTACGGAAACATATGATTTTGGTTCACATGATGGCTATCTCATAAATTTGTTTGCACTTTACAATATGCACGTAAGCGGCATAGAGATAGTTGAAAGAATAAATTAGCAGGAGAATATTGATGAAATACAATAATTTCGGTGACAGAAAACTATCCATGCTCATGGATTTTTATGAACTTACAATGGCAAACGGATATTTCGCAAATGGAATGAAGGATGAAATAGTTTATTTTGATATGTTTTTCAGAAAGAATCCGGATGGTGCAGGATTTTCAATTGTTGCGGGATTACATCAGGTTATACAGTATATACGAGAGTTAAGGTTTTCTGAGGATGATATAGAGTATCTGCGAAGCAAAAATTTATTCAAAGAGGAATTTCTGCAATACTTGATAGATTTTAAATTTACAGGCGATATATATGCCATACCGGAAGGTACTCCGGTATTTCCGGGAGAGCCGCTGGTTACGGTGAGAGCAAAGACTATTGACGCACAGCTTATTGAAACGATGCTCCTTCTGACTGTAAATCATCAAAGCCTCATTGCAACCAAGGCAAACAGAATTGTGAGAGCAGCAAAAGGAAGACCTATAATGGAATTTGGAGCAAGGAGGAGCCAAGGGTATGACGGTGCGATCTACGGAGGAAGAGCGGCATATATAGGTGGAGTGGTGGGTACAGCTACGACACTTACTGATGAAATGTTCGGAGTTCCTGCACTTGGCACAATGGCTCATTCATGGGTGCAGATGTTTGAAAGCGAATATGAGGCCTTCAAGGTATATGCAGAGAATTACCCTGATAATTGTACATTTCTTATAGATACATATAATGTAATAAAAAGCGGAATTCCAAATGCAATAAAGGTTTTTAAGGATGTGCTGGAGCCTATGGGAAAAAGGCTGAAAGGTGTGAGGATTGACAGCGGAGATATTGCGTATCTCAGTAAGAAATGCAGAGAAATGCTGGATGCCGAAGGCCTTACAGATTGCAGCATTGTTGCCTCCAACAGTCTGGATGAATTTATTATAACAGACTTGCTTGACCAAGGTGCTGAAATAGACTCCTTTGGTGTGGGAGAGAGGCTTATAACAGCCAAATCCGAGCCGGTTTTCGGATGCGTATACAAGCTTGTGGCAAGAGAGCAGGACGGAGAAATAATTCCTAAAATTAAGCTGTCTGAAAATGAAGAAAAAATCACCAATCCCGGATATAAAAAGGTATGGAGGCTTTATGACAGAAAGACAAACAATCCTATAGCGGATGTTGTTTGCATGCATGATGAAGTTATTGACGACACGAAGCCATACACCATATTTGATGAAATACATGTATGGAAAAAGAAAAAAATAACGAATTTTTACGCTAAAAATTTGCAGGTGCCTATATTCATAGATGGTGAATGCGTGTATGAATATCCTGATCTTGAAGAAATACGTCAA
>DNNV01000135.1:0-3689 GCA_003497505.1 Clostridiales bacterium
AAAAAGAATGGATAACTATAAATTTAATCATGGATAAGGTCAGAGCAAAGGAATTTTCATTTAATATATATACTGATGAAAATCCGGAACAAATAGGCTTCTACTGCCTTGATGCTGATTATTTGCAGCCTTTCAATAAAGAGCAATACGCTGACCCCGGAATGCTGCTGGATGATTACTATTCGGGGGCAGACAACAAAAATAAAATAAATCAGAGAGTCGCAAGCCTTATAAAAAGTATGAACACAAAAATTGACCGTGATAGAAAAAAGGTTGAAAAGCAGCGCAATGAACTTTTAAACGCTGAGGACAGGGAAAAATATAAAATTTATGGAGAGCTTATTATAGCTAATCTCCACAAAGCTCCCGAAAATCATAAGCTCACGGTTGTAAACTACTATGATCCCGAGCAGAGAGAAATCACAAT
Organism: Clostridiales bacterium; assembly: GCA_003497505.1. Taxonomy (GTDB): domain Bacteria; phylum Bacillota; class Clostridia; order Tissierellales; family Sedimentibacteraceae; genus Sedimentibacter. Next base: position 428 of record DNNV01000135.1, read on the forward strand.
TCCTCTTGACCCGAAGCTGAATCTGTCACAAAACAGTCAGAAGTTTTTCAAAAGATACAACAAGCTTAAAAAAGCTGAAGAAGAGCTTCAAAAGCTTATAGAAATATCACTTAATGAAATTCAATATCTGGAAAATATACTTTATTCAATCGAGGCATGTGAAGATATTGATGACCTAGAGGATATATACAATGAGCTTATTTCTGAAGGCATGATGAAGAAAAAATCCAAGGTTAAGAAGACTAAGGAATATAAGCCGGAATTCACAACTTTCATCTCATCAGGAGGACATGAAATATTAGTGGGAAGAAACAATCTTCAAAATGATGTTCTTACCTTCAAAACAGGAAAAAAGGATGATTATTGGTTCCACGCTAAAAATATACCCGGATCTCATGTACTTATACGGACAGAAGGAGATGAACTCAAGGACGATGAATATGTGGAGGCGGCAAGAATTGCAGCCTATTACAGCAAGGGAAGGAATGCAGGTTCTGTGGAAATAGATTACACAAAAAAAGCAAATCTTAAAAAACCACCGAACTCAAAACCCGGCTTTGTAATTTATGATACAAACTACTCAATGCTTGTGGAGCCAAATATAACAGGAATTAAAATAAAACAATAATGATGAACTTCATAGCTGCATCTGTTTTTATCAGCAATCAATCTGATCCTTTCCATCTCACTGAGCATAGTAGGTTTTTGCTGCCTTTGGAGTATAGAAGAATTATGTAAAGTTGTCGTTAGAGCAATCCCAACAGGGATTGCTTTGCTTTTATTAAAAAATCATGAGGAGCCATATCCTTTTCATCCCTAAAGGGGTATGCTTCCATTGAATAGCTTTTACAGTTCGTCTGCTTTATAATATCTATAATTTTGTCCCAGTTAACATTTCCTTTACCAGGAATCCAGTGTCTATCGTAGGTCCCGCCGTCATTATCGGACAAATGCACCGCCAGCAGCCTATCCTTCCATCTGTTCAAAATTTCACCCCTGCTTCCTGCATTGACGAAATCATGTGAAGAGTCATAGCAGAAGCCCGCTTTTGGCGATGTGATTTCGCGAAGTAAAAAATCTGTATATTCTACCATCTGAGTATTTTCAAAAGCAACATTTATACCTATGTTCTCCGCTTCTAAAATAACATTTTTAAATGAGTCAAAGCCAAATTTATAGTTAAATTCATGATTGCTTCCTTCCGTGTTGTGTATAACAACAGTATCAGCGCCACATTCCTTGCATTCATTTAACCATCTTTTAACAACATTGATTTCATTGTTCCTTAAGGTACTGCTCTCACTCCAGAGGTTATTTATATTTTCAAACGGCAGGTGCACATTATCAAGCTTCAAACCGTAATGCTTTAAAATTTTAATAAGTTCCATGCGGTTTATGATATACGGGTAGCTCTCATCTTCCCACCACAGCATTGCATAATCGTACCCCGACTGCTTTATGAGCTTTATTCTTTCCTCAAAAGGAAGTATGTACCCAAACCAATTAAAAATACCGCATTCATGCTTATTTTCCATGTTGCACCTCTATACTCCCACATTCTCATTCTTTATACCTGCAAACGCCTTCTGGCTTTATTAAAATAAACTATCTGTATGCTTATCATTGCAATCCATCCTATGCCTGTGGCAATTGCCACTGCCCTGAGCTGCAGCAGATCTGTAAATCTGTATGTTAAAATTATTCTTATTATAATCTGAGTTAAGGTTGCACCAAATGCCAGCTGAATCATTCCTATGCCTCTAAAAAATCCTTGAAACGAGTTGGTTGCAAATGACAGTGGGTAGAATATGCACATTATGCTTAAATAGCTTAAGGCAATTGCCGTAACCTGAAGTTTTTCAACAGAAATCAGAAGTGAAATAAACCACGGCTTTGTAAAATACAGCATAACGCTCAGCATTACTCCCGTTATTACCATGAGCTTAATACCCTTCTTCAATCCATCCTTCACTCTGCCCATTTCATTGTGTCCGTAATTTTGAGCAACAAACACTGCAATTGCTGCAGCACCGCTGTCTCCAAAGGCAAGAAGAAGCTGCTCGATACATATATCCGCTGTGTATGCCATTACGGCATCTGAGCCCAGCGCATTTATTGCTCTCTGAACCATCAGTTTTCCAAAAAACAGGCTTGACTGCTGCAATGCCGATGTTATTCCAAATTGAAAGGCTGTGACGCTCAATTTCCTGTCACGTGACATATCCGCCTTTCCAATCTTCAGCTTCGGAAGGTACTTCAATATGTAAAACAGGCATAAAAATGCTGATATTACCTGAGAAAGTACAGTTGCCAAGGCTGCGCCCATTACCTCCAGCCTTAGTACAGCAACTAAAAAATAATTGAAAAATAAATTGAAGAACATTGCTGTCACAATGATATAAAGCATTACATTTGTACGTCCTAGGGCCTGAAGTATGCTCGCAAGCAGGTTGTACATAAGACAGAATATCATTCCTGCAAAAATCACTCTCAAGTATATCTCACATTCATGAATCAGATTATCGGGAGTTTGGATTGCATTGAGTATATCTTTCAGAAAAATAAATCCTGCAATTGATAAAATCAAGGTTATGCTTATGCCTATTACTGCTGTGGTATATATGGTTTTTCTGAGCTTTTCGTAATCCTGGGCACCGTATGCATTGGCGTACAATATGGAAAATCCCACACATAATCCTATAATGATTGCAATAAACAAATTCATTACGCTTCCGCTCACTCCTACAGCCGAAAATGCCGCATCTCCCACATAACGTCCCACAATCATCATATTAATGGTATTATAAAATTGCTGAATTATATTGCCTATAAGCAGCGGGAAGGAAAGTCTGATAATTTGTTTTGTTATATTTCCTTCAGTCAAGTATGTAATTTAAACCACCTCCGAATTGCTCTATGTCCTATATGTTCGTCACTAAATTATAAAGCCTCCAATGTGCGAAGTCAATCAAGTAGGAGGCAATTAATTTAAAACTTTCCTCTTGAGCCTCCGTGTGAACGCCCCGACGACGACCTGTGAGTGCTTGAGCCGGAGGAAGAGCTTTGAGCCTTTTCTATTTTTGTCTTGCTTAAATTTGCATATAAGAACATATCCTTACTATCAATAATTTTTAAGCTGTTGCTTTTTATATAATTTCCGGCTGCAGTCTGCATACTGACACTTTTTAATTGCATCCTCATGACTCCTGTGATTATAAATGCAATAACAATACCTATTATTGTTGTGATGACCGGCAAATAT
>DNNV01000135.1:3757-9388 GCA_003497505.1 Clostridiales bacterium
ATGAAGCTTTCGGATATATCTGCAAATTTATGGAAAGCGCCCGCATAATTACCGCTGCTTAAATCTTCCATAAATTGATTTACTATATATTTTTGGCCTGCATCCGTAAAGGCGGTAATTCCAAAGCCATATGTGCTGATAGCCCAGTCGCGCTCCTCCATGCTTATGAGCAGTAAAATACCACTATCCCCTTCACCCATGCCATAGCCGTTATAATCGTAAAAATCATCTGCATACTCGGTGGAAGTATATCCTCCCAAGCTGCCTGTTGTTACTATTGCGATGTCAAATTGCTGTCGTTCGCTTATTTCATCAAGCTTTGCCAATAAGGACTGATACTCATATTCTGATAATAAATGCGCATCGTCTACCAGCCTCGGCAGCAGCCTTTCCTCAGGAATAGAATTTGCCAGAGCAAAAGCGGGAGTAATAAATATGAAAAACATATACATACAAACAATAATTCTTATTATTCTCTTCATATTTCTGCCCCCTATAATATAATCCGAGCTATGACATATGATAAAATGCTGAAAATGCCGCTCAGTATACCAACGTGTTTCCAATAAGCACCTTTATCCAAAGGTAAATCGCCTACAAATTTACCTGTCTGACCGTTCATTGCAAAAGTATATGTATTTCCGTTCCATACTGTATTGAGTATCCAGACAGGATACAAAGCATATTTTACAGTTCCGTTTTCTATACGTATGCTGCTATGCTCGGGTATTACAGTATTGTAGCCGTTTACCGTAGAAAGAAAGGACTGCTCTACACTTTTCTTCGCTCTTTCATTTGCACGCTCTATGCTTTTCTCTGCTTCCACGTCGTATTTGTCAGCTAAATATCCTGCCATATAAGCCGTTTGGAAGTCCACTGCTTCCTTGAAATTAAATGGCTCAATGGATTCCATCAAATTGTCGGGCATTTTAGTTGATCCATCCACCGGTATTCTTTCAAAACCCAAGCTTCCTTTTCGTAAAATCATATAATAGCTGCTCTTGGTATAGCGATAATTGGAATCACTCCAGGAAATGACTTTTGCACCTTTATACCTGATGCTTGCATCTGCATCTGCATTAAATAACCAATAGGGAACGTATATCCCTTTTATTTCTTCTATATGATTTTGGTCTTTAAACACCTTTGGCAGTAATCTTTTACCTTTAACGTGTTTCTTTAAGCCCTCAATTGCTGATTTTTTATCTAATTTAAAAGGAATTACGTAATCCGGGCGAAGTAAACCGGAAAATTTACCTTTGATAACAACTGGGTTATTACAAAACGGACAGCTTGTGGCAGCCATATTTTCGTCTCCGATTATCTCACCGCCGCAGGATTTACAGATATACACCTGCACACCTTCTTCTTCCCCTTGCCATTCGTGCTCTGTTTCTATTTCCCAATTTATATCATCCGATTGTTCATTTTTTAAGTCTTCATCTAATTCTTTCAGTGCTTCCATATCATATTCAGTATCACAATACGGACATTTCATTTTTTGTATTTTACTCTCAAAGCCGATTGCGCCTCCACATGAGGGGCATTTATATTCAATTGTAGAAGTCATATAGTCTCCCTTTCATATGCATAAGAATTATTTCTTATCCTTATCATCAAATATATCACCGCACTCAGGGCAGAATTTCGGAGGAGCTGTGGGGTCTTCCGGCTCCCATCCGCATTTGTTGCATTTGTATGCTGCGTTTCCGGGTCTCTGATTTCCGCATTCCTGGCAGAACTTACCTGTATTTACTGTCCCGCAGTTACAAGTCCATTGACCTGACGGGGCTGGCTTCGGATTTCCGCACTCCTGACAGAACTTACCTGTATTTTTAGCTCCACATTTGCATTGCCATTCATCTGAAGAAGAGTGAGAAGTAGAAGATTGCTGCTGTGCGTTTTGTTTCCCCATATTATACAGCTCTTGAGCATTTATTCCTCCTGCCTGATGAGCCATTCCCATTCCAAAAAAGCCTTGCATAGCTCCGCCTTCATTTGATGCCGCCGCCTTCATGGCATCTGCCTGTGCACCGGCCAGTGTTGCTGCAGCCATTGTAGTGTCACGCAATATTGCTGTACGCTGAGCTTGTTTAATCAGCTCAGCATCTTCTTCCGGAAGCGTGATTGGATTTAACCCTATTGATATTACCTGGATACCTCTTAAAACTAACCACTTGCTTGTTAATGCAGTGTTCATTGCTCCTGCCAGATCTTCAGCATGACCGGGTAAAGCACTTGGTCTTATACCTAATTCCGATATTTTGGCAAAAGCCGGTTGAAGCGCGGAGATAAATTCTGTTTTTAACTGACTGTCAATTTCGTCACGGGTATATTCACGTTCAACATTGCCGGTTACGTTGGTGTAAAATAAAATAGGGTCAACAATCTTATATGAATATACACCTGAGCAGCGCACCGACACGTCTATATCTAACCCTATATTTCTGTCCACTACACGGAACGGTATAGGACTGGGAGTACCGAATTTATTGTCAATTAATTCTTTAGTATTGAAATAATACACTCTTTGATCTTTTCCAGTATCTCCACCATAAGTAAATCTTTTCCCTATAGTTTTAAATGTATTTTTGATGCCCTCTCCCAGGTTACCGGTAAAAATACTTGGCTCTGACGAAGTATCGTATGTATATTCTCCCGGCTCTGAGCAAACCTCTACAACTTTTCCTTGCTCTACTATAATCATACATTGCCCGTCGGCTACGGCTATTCCTGAGCCGTTTGAAATTATATTTTCGTTCCCCTTAACATTGGAGGAACGTCCTGTAATTTGCTTTCTTCCTCTTACCATTAAGGTTTCTTTCGGCATAGACTCACAATAAAAAAACTCTTTCCACTGGTCGGCAAGCGTACCGCCTGCTGCACCTATTACAGCTTTTATAAGACCCATAAGTTCTCCTTTAACAAGTAATATTTTATTCAATTATACTAAAAATCGACAACCATATCCATACATTTTATTCACTACAACGAAAATAAAAACCGGAGGCTTACGCCACCGGTTTATTACTATACTATTCCGTTATTACAACCTGATTTGTGCTATCTGTTTCCATAAGCTGAACGCTTATTCGCTCACTTCTTGAGGTGGGCACGTTCTTGCCGATGAAGTCCGCCCGTATAGGAAGCTCTCTGTGCCCCCTGTCAATCAATACCGCAAGCTCCACATTTTTAGGTCTGCCCTTATCAACAACCGCATCCAGCGCAGACCTTACCGTCCTGCCTGTGTACAGTACATCATCCACTAAAATAACAGTCTTATCCTGAATGTTGTAGTCGAAATCTTCAACAGACAGAGGCGCGCGGTCATCCTTCTCATAATCGTCCCTGTAATATGTTATGTCCAATGGAAATACGGGAACTATGGATCCCTCAATCTCTTCTATCTTTTTTGCAAGCCTCAGAGCCAAAGGCATTCCTCTGGTTTTTATTCCTATAAGGACAAGATTTTCAACACCCTTGTTTTTTTCTATGATTTCATGAGAGATTCTGAACAGTGCTCTTTCAATAGCCTTTTCGTCCATGATGATAGCCTTTGCTTTCATATCTGCTGCCCTCCTATAATTTTCAATACCTTCTGAAAATAATCCGGAAGCTCACTTTCAAATTCCATGTATTCCCCGGTTGAAGGGTGAACAAATCCTATGGATTTTGAATGAAGGAGCTGCCCGTTTAATAAAAATTTATTTGTTTTGCTGCCGTAAACATCATCCCCCACAACCGGATGCCCTATGTGCTTCATATGCACCCTAATCTGGTGAGTCCTGCCTGTTTCTAGCTTTAATTTTATCAGCGTATATTTTCCGTATCTTTTTTCCACCCAATAGTTTGTCACGGCATTCTTGCTGTTTTTATATGTTACAGTCCTCTTTTTTCTGTCTTTTTCACTTCTTCCAAGAGGAGCGTCAATAACTCCCGAATCATCCTTTATATTACCTTCTACCAATGCAAAATAAATTCTGTTTATGGAATGCTCCTTAAGACACTTCGCAAGAAAATTATGTGATTTGTCGTTCTTTGCAACCAGCATGAGCCCTGAGGTGTTCATATCAAGACGGTGTACTATTCCCGGACGCAATATTCCGTTTATGGATGAAAGATTTTTCAGATGGTACATCAGCCCGTTCACCAATGTTCCCGAATAATGTCCCGGTGCGGGATGAACAACCATCCCCTGAGGCTTGTTTATTACCGCAAGGTCATCATCCTCATATACAATTTCTATTGGAATATCTTCTGCGGCAATATCAAGCACCTCCGGTTCCGGAAGCACTATTCTTATGCAGTCATTTAACTTAACCTTATAATTTGCCTTGACATTTTTATCATTAACCCTTATGCTCCCATCAGCAATAAGTTTTTGAACTGAATTACGGGATATATCTCCCTGCTGAGATGAAATATACACATCTATTCTTTCATTTTCTGTGTCTGATATAATTATGATTTCATTATCATTATCGTCCTCAAAGTCATCAATGTCCTCAGATTCAATTATTTTCAATTCATTGTCCATCAGTTTCACTCTTCTCAAATCTATTAAAAAGAATCAGAAAAATCATCAATATTGTCCCGCACACAACAAAGCTGTCCGCAATATTGAAAATGGGAAAATTATAAAAGCTTCCGAATCTCACATCTATAAAGTCAACCACATAACCAAGGCGCAGTCTGTCCAGAAAATTTCCTATTGCACCGCCTGCAATCATGGCTATGGATAATTTCGACAATTTCGTTATATTTTTTGTTTTAAAATAAATATATGCCATCACCGTAAGCATGACAACTGTTGTTATTATGAAAAAAAACCTTTGATCCTGAAGTATGCTGAAAGCAGCTCCTCTATTTTCGGCATATGTGAAGCGCAGAAAATCTCCTATAACCTTAATTGAGCTTCCGTCCTTCAAAACACCTACGGCCCACTTCTTCGTAAGCTGATCCAGTACAATGGATACGGCAAAAATTATTCCTATCAATATGCTCATATAATCCTCTCACTATGTATAGTGCTTTATTTCAATCCTGTACTTCCCGCTCTTTGTCATTCCTGAAAGTCCAGAAACTTTGTAACGACCGTACCTGCTGATTGAAATCATGTCATTTTCCTTTACTTCGGCTGCAGTTCTTTCCTCTGCTTGCCAGTTTATCTTCACGTTTCCGGCCTTGACCATGTCTGCCGCTGTTTCTCTCGATTTGTTCGTAATATGCTTTACTATGCTGTCAATTCTCATGGATGAGCTGGTTATGTTCAGCGCAACATGCTCCTGCTCCTTAAATGCCACATCATTTACCTTTATTCTCTCTGCCTCTATCTTGTTGTGCCCGATTTTTTCAATATTATAGATTATATAGTCTGAGATATCAGTGTGCAGTACAATATCGGCATAATCCTCATACACATAAATATCTCCCGTTTTATTTCTGTCTATACCTAATGACATCAGAGATCCTAAGTAATCTCTGTGATTAAGTGTCTTGAATTTGGAACGGTTATAAATTCTTAAGCCCGTTATAAATTCTGTCTCGTCAATCCCGTCGTAATAATCAGGGTATAAAATGAAAACTTTCCTCTCACCATGTATAAATGAGGGGAAAAGTTCAAATTTTATA